>CANPZS010000009.1 GCA_947588835.1 uncultured Bacteroidales bacterium
GAGGCTATGGTCCAGCTGGCCTGCGTCCAGATTATGCTTAACAGATTTTTTGTATAATTTCAAAACAGCTTCTTAATTCTGTCAAAGCGTTCCGTTCAAACATGTTTTCAGTCGTCGGGTTATGATAAAGATAAAAACGCAAAACAGGAGTATAACTTTGACTTTGGCTATTTGAAAAGGTTTGAGAGCGCATACAACGGGATAATGTCTACTTTGTCCAATGCGCCGAAATTTTCCAATGAGGTACGGATGCCGTATTCAAGATGTTTGTCCGCCATGAACCGATACATGCTCTTCATCGATCCGATAGTCCCTGCCTTGACTTCCAACGGTACCGCTTTCATGTCCTTGACTATGACATAATCCACTTCTGCCTGCGCTCCGCGGGAAAGATTTTGCCAATAATACAGGTCATGCCTTTGTGTCGGGCTGCTGTATTTGAGCAGTTCCAGTCCTGCCGTCATTTCTGTTATGCTCCCTTTGTTCACCAAGTCCGATGCGGAACCCACAAGAATGAGTCTGGAGGTTTCGGACGGCCCTCCTGTGTTTTCCAAGCCTAACAGGCGCAGCAGAAGACCGCTGTCCATGAATATATACTTGATAAACTTGTCGTTTATCCCGGCCCCGAGAGGAATGCCGTTGGCCGCAGTATGGACAGTCGCCCTAATCAGTCCGGCGTCTTTCAACAACTCCAATGCGGCCTTGACCTTTTCGCTTCGATAATCGCCTTGCACCCGGCTGTATACGAATTTGCTTCCGATTTGCGATGCCACGCTTCTCAGTGTTTGCCGGAGCAGCATCGGATCCGCTTTTTCTTCGTATTTTGAGAAATCGTCTTCGTATGCAAGAATGATATCGTCCTGCACCTGTTGGCATTTCAGGTAGTCTTGTGTGTCCGCCCAGATGCTGACGGCTTCAGGCATGCCACCGACCATCAGATAATTGCGGAATGCCTCTACCAGTTTTGTGTGCAGTGCGTCGAACACCGGATTCTGCGGCGATGCATTTCGCTTGACGTCTATCCATCCTTCGTTGCCTGTGGCGACAAGAAATTCGTCGAAAGACATCGGATACATAAATAGGGACCGTACTCTTCCGACGCCGAATGACGTCATATTCTTCAAAGCGAATTCAAGCAATGACCCTGCCGCTATGACATGCAGTTCCGGGTAGTCCTCATAGAAAAACCATAAACTATGTATTGCCTCACTGCAGGCTTGAATTTCATCCAGAAACAATAAAGTCTCGCCTGGGATGACCGGGATTCCGTAGAATGCGGACAAGCGTGTGGCAATGTCTTTGGCTTTCAGGCTGCCTGTGAACACGGACATGATTTCTCTGTCCCTTTCAAAGTTCACCTCCACGAAATATTTGAATGTCTTGCCTAATTGGCGTATTGCGGAAGATTTTCCCACCTGTCTTGCGCCGCGCAGCAGCAGAGGCTTGCGGTTGCTCTCATTTTTCCATTCCGATAGAAACTTGTCGATAGCTCTCGGATAATAATTTTTCATGGCTCCCTCCCTGTTGCGGCAAAGATAATGCTTTTGTGAAAAATCAGAGATGATTTCGCCTGTTTTTTGTAAAAAGTCAGAGATGCGTCCATTTGTTTGTATAAAATCGAATAATTATATATTTTTGTTACGGCGGTAAAATTTACGACGATAACATAAAACGAAGACGATGAAATTCTACGACAGGGAAAACGAAATAGCGAAGCTGCAAGAAACACGCAGCTTGTCTTACAACGACCATTCGAGGCTGACGGTTGTAACGGGCCGCCGGCGCATCGGCAAGACATCGCTTATCGGCAAGGCGTTGGACGACGAACCGTTCATCTATCTGTTCGTGGGGCGCAAAAATGAAGCGTCGCTGTGTGCCGGTTATTGCAAGGAGATTGCAACTAAATTGGGTGTATTCGTACCGCCCATGACGGCATTTCAGGATGTGTTCGCCTTCTTGATGCAGCAGGGAGAATCGAAGCGCTTTTCATTGGTGATTGATGAATTTCAGGAGTTTTTCAATGTCAATCCCTCGGTATACGGCGATATTCAGAATCATTGGGACCAATATCGCCTAAAAACGCACGTGAACTTCATCGTCAGCGGTTCGGTCTATTCGCTCATGGTGAAGATATTCCAAAACTACCACGAACCCCTGTTCGGCCGGGCCGACGTAATCATGAAGCTGGCGCCGTTCACATTGCCGGTTCTGAAACGGATTATGGCGGATTACGCTCCGAATCATATCAACGACGACTTGCTGGCCCTTTATACCGTGACGGGCGGCATTCCCAAATATGTAGAGTTGCTGGTCGATGCGAAAGCCTTGTCCGTCAGGAAAATCATCCATGCGGTCTGCGATCCCGACTCGCCGTTCAAGGACGAGGGAAAGAATCTGCTCGTGGACGAGTTCGGGAAACAGTATGGTACCTACTTTTCAATACTCGATGCCATTTCGAACGGCATAAACACACAAAAGGAGATTGCCTCGGCATTGGGGGAAAAGAGCATCGGCGGCCAACTGAAAAAGTTGGAGGAGACATACGGCATTATCAGGAAAATGCGCCCAATTTTGTCAAAAAAAGGGACTCAGACAGTCAGATATGCGATTGCCGACATGTTTCTGCGCTTTTGGTTCCGCTACTTCGAGGGCAACCGGACATTGGTCGAGATGAATCAATTCGAGGTGTTGGAGCAGATTATCGCAGCCGATTACACGACCTATTCCGGCAAAGCGTTGGAGGAGTATTTCAAACAACAGTTCATCGAAAGCCATGCATATCGAGACATGGGGTCGTATTGGGAAGCTAAAAAGGGCAAGGAACAATGCGAAATTGACATTGTCGCATTAAAGCTGGAAAAGAATAAGGCCGTCGCCGTAGAGGTGAAACGTCAGCGCAAGGAGTTCAGGCCCGAGGTCTTTGTCGAGAAAGTGCGGCATCTGAAAGACAAGGTTCTGCCGAAATATGAGATCGAACCGCTTTGTCTGACATTGGAAGATATGTAATCATTCCCCGTCGTCGCAAAATAGAGATCAAGGCTTCCTCCTGACGAGCGGCGTTTCCGTGCGGGTGAAGGGACTCGAACCCATACGCACGAGGCACCAGATCCTAAGTCTGGCTTGTCTACCAATTTCAACACACCCGCAAAACCTTTCCGGAGGACCGTAACAATGGCTTTCACTATAAGCGGCCAAGGGAAGCTGCCGCAGACAGAGTCCGGAAAGAGCCTGCAAATATACAAAGAACTTGCGTAATAAAGGCATGATTTTTACGCTTCCTTGCCGAAACGTATGCAGGCCCAGCCGTTTCTTGTGTCTTCTCCGCGGAACGCAAGCCCGTGTTCTCCGGCCGCGCCGCGCAGCAGGGGAATGTCTTTTTCGAGAAAGCCGCTCGTCAGCAATGTGCCTCCTTTGCGCAGGGAGCGGGCGTATGTACGCATGTCCTGGATCAGGGTGTTGCGGTTGATGTTGGCGAGGATGACATCGTATTTGCCCATCTGCAGGAGCGAGGCGTCCCCGCAGTAGCTTTCTACGAGGCGTCCCACCCGGTTCCGTCTGGCGTTGTCGAACGCGGACTGCGCGGCGACGGCGTCGATGTCAATCGCGTACGCCTTGGCCGCCCTCATTTTGGCCGCGAGTATGGCGAGGATGGCCGTGCCGCAGCCTATGTCCATGACTGTGCGGCCCCGTATGTCCTTTTCCATGGCGAGCATCTGCCTTATCATCATGAAGGTGGTGTCGTGGTACCCCGTGCCGAAAGCCATGCGCGGCTCTATTACGATGTTGAACCGCGTGCGCCTGACGTCTTCGTTGAAAGGGGCCCTCACCGTCACTTTGCCGTCTACCGCTATCGGGGTGAATGACTTCTCCCACTCTATGTTCCAGTTGGCCCCGCGTACCATGTCCGCACTGAAATCCACGCTGATTCCCATGCCGCGGCATCCGCTCAGCAATATTTTGAGCCGTCTGGCATCGTAGGCCTCCTTTTGGATGTAGCAGAGCAGTCCGGGAGCTTCCGTCACGAAGGCCTCATACGGCAGCTCGGAAATTTCCGCCATGACGATTTCCGCGTTTTCGTCGGAAAAAGGCTCTATCCTTATCCGTACCTCTATGTATTCCTGGCTGTTCATCGTTCCTTTTCCGCGTTGTCCTTTTTCCTGCCGGCCGCCCTGCGTTCTTTTGCGAGCGCCTTGCGGGATGCCTTTGCGCTGTTCCTGGCGTCTTTGACTATGTCTCCGATCAGTTCGTCCTCCTCTATTATGGCGGTCCCGTCCTCCGCCTCAGCTTCCGATATCGCTTCGGGCTCTTCCGCGGGCTTTTCCATTTCCGCCTTGGCAATGGCGAGCAGGGCCTTTTCCGCGCCGGGCAGGGAGTCGGTGATGATGTCCTCGGCGCCGTAGTTCACCTTGGCCATCTGCCTGCCTATGTAGTCCTGCCGCCTGTTGGCTTCTATCGCACGGGAAACCCCTATGTCGAAGATGTTGCGTATGTGTGAGGCAAGGTTTGTCTGCACGGTGTCCAGCTGACGGGAGAATACGGGCACGTTGGCGTTTTTGTACAGGGCCTTGCCGATGTTCAGCTTCATATGGTCGAAATCGTCGCCGTAGACGTTGAGCCCGAATTTGAGGGGCAGGGGAGACTTTATCACCGATATGTGATATTTGTACGATGAGCTGAGATATTGCAGTCCGCTGGCAGCCAGCGTGTAACGGTCTATCTTGAATACGAAGGGGAATACTTCGAGCCTGTTGTCGCGGATCATGCCGTCCACCGACATGCGGTCCACATGGGCGCTCCGGTCGTCCTTGAACATGAGCATTTTGGCTATCCTGGTGAATTCTTCGCTCTCTTTGAGGGTGAGGTCCGTGCCAGATATGCGCAGCACTCCGTCTATGCTCGGCAGAATGAGGTTCATGGAGGTGTCGAGGTCCGTGGTGGCTGCCATTTCGCAGTTGAGGCTGCCGGAAAACGATTTCAGCATCGGCATTATGGTGTCGACGGACGGGAACATGCGTATCACTTTGTCCGCCGTTATGTCGGAGAGTTCCATGTCGAAGCCGGCCTGCAGGTCTTCTTTGTTTTTCGTGGAATAGAAGGCGTCGAACCTGATGTTGCCTATGTCGGATTCGGCTTTGGCATCGGTGATCTGCAGGCACCTCTGCCGCATCGACAGCTTGGATGCGAGCCTGCGGATGTCCAAGTCGCCGTATTTTATGCTGTTCGCCGACAGGTTTATCGTGGCGTTGAGGTTGGCGGGCACGATGAACAGGGCTGCCGCCGCGGCGGCCGGCGCTTCTGTGGCCGCAGTGTCTTCCGGGGCCGCCCCGGAGCCTTGCAGGAAGGCGCCGATCAGTTCGTCGGCATTTATTTTCTCCGAACTGACTGCTGCGTCGAGCCTGAGCGCCGCATATCCGCTGCGGCTGAGCAGGGCGCGCCTGATGCCGCCGAGACTGCCTTTGAGCGATATGTCCGATTCCCCGGATCTGAAGGTGAAGCCCTCTACGTCCACCCGGTCTCCGGTGAATTTTCCCTCTACGGCGTGAAAAGTGTTTCTGAGGGGGAGGAACGGAGTGCGTATTTCTCCTTCGCCGAGCGACAGGCCGCCTTCGACGTTCCATTCTCTGAAATATTTGGCGATGGATTCGTCTATCCTCAGATTCAGGTCGCCGCTTCTGAATGAGCTTTCCCGCAGCCAGTCCGGCAGTCCGTTCCGCCGCAGGGAGTCCCTTCTTTGTCTGCGCCTTTCCCCTCCGGCGTTCGGCGCGGCGCGCTTCATTTTCTGGGCGGAGGTCTTGAACGCAAGGTTTTTCAGCGTTGCGGCGATTTCTCCCATGTCCAAGTTCACGGCTTCGTTGGAGCTGCTGATTCTGAGCATCGTGCCCGCCGTGGCGGAAGCCGGGATGATGCGGAAGCTTTCGCGGCTGCCGTCAAGCGACAACGCGAGTCCGGTCGCGTCCTGCATCTCTATCCGGTCCGCTTTCAGAATGCCCATGAAAGGCAGCGCACCGGTGGTGTCGGACTTTCTGGATTCCGCCGAGTTCTGCGCCATGATGCTGATGCCTCCGGCACGCAGGAACATGGTTTCAGCCAAGGTGAGGTCGAGACTGTCCAGTTCCGCCTTGATTCCCAGGACCCTCGCTCCTTGGGGCATGCTCGTATCGATTTTGTTTCCGGCGGTCCTGATCGTGGCTTTGGCGTGCCTTACGTCCGCACGTAAGGAGTCACTGCCGTCGTCTATATGCAGCCCGTCTATGGATATGTCGCCGTTGATGTCGGCCTCGGCGAAGCGCTCCCTGTCGAGCTGCGACATTTTCATGCTGCCTTTCACGTCGGCTTTCAGGCTTCCGGTGCCGCGGATCCCGTAGTCTGCGGCGAACAGCCTTGCAAGGGTGTCGACGGCCGCTTTCATGGAGCCTTCCATGCTGATTTCAGGGTCTTCCCCGAGCAGGTCCCCGGCCTTGCCTTTCATGCTGATGTCCATGCCTCCCGCATCGACGAGCAATTCGTTGAGCTCCACGTCGAGCTTTCCCGTCCTGTCCGTGTATGCCGTCACTTCGAGCCCTATCCTGCCGTCCCTGTCGATGTCTTCGTATGATACCGCGGACTGCGGGACCGCGAATCTGGCCTTCACGGACGGAATGGCTCCGGATGCAGGCACATAAAAGCCGTCGCAGGACGCTTCGAGCGATATCGTCGCGTCGGTGTCGAGTTTTTTCAGCTGCGGCATGGCGTTGCCGAGAAAGGCCGTCACGTCCTTGACGGGGCTGTCGTCTATGGATGCCGATGCGCGGATGTAGGTGCTGTCGTCGTAAAGAATCGCTTCGGCCTCTCCGTCCAGCCCTATCGTGGCCGCCTGCAGGTGGAAATCTCCGAGCGACATGCCGAAGGCGTCGTCGTCCCGTTTGGGGAACAGCATGACGCCTTTGGTCTCTATCGGCAGTTTCAGGCGTCCCAGCGCGCCGGTAGCGAGGAATGCGTCGGCTTTCGCCCCGAATGTGAATCCGTCGTCCATGCCGTCCACGTCGCATCTGTTGATCCGCAGCGCCAGCGTGTCGGCGGGCAGCCTCGCCGCTATCATCATGCTGTCTACGCTGAATCCGCCGGTGCTTTTGCGCGGCTCGGCGATAGAGAAGTCGCCTTTGAAACGGAGCCTTTCGAGCCCTATCGCCGCGAATACGGTATCGGCCTGATCGGTGAAGACGATGCTGGGACGGCCCGTGAGCCTGATGCGTTTGATACGGATGTCTTGCGGCCCGGCGTCTTCTTCGCCGTCGTCGGCCTCCGGCAGTCTGATTATATCCCAGTTGGCCGCGTCATGGCTGAACATGTGGGCGAAGATGCGCGGCTTGTCAAGGCTGGCGTAGGGGATGACTATCCGGCCCTTGAGCGCTTCGGCCATGTTGAGCGATATCGAGAATCTGCGGAACGAGGCCAGCGTGTCGGCGCTTTCTCCGCGGCCCATGCGGACGAGATAGTATTCATCGCCGCCGTATCCGCTGAATTTTTCGCGGTCGTACAGGATGTCGAAGTCTTCTATGGTGACGGTGAAGTTGGGGAAATGCCGGAACAGATTGAAATGCGCCTTCCTGAACGAAACGCTTCCGTCTATGTATTCTTCCGCGATGCGGTCCACTATCCTGTTGAGCACCGATGTGTTGAGTATGATCTGGACTGCGGCCGCAATAAACAATATAAGCCCTGCCAGTGACAGCAGGGCTATTCTGAACGGATGTCTTTTCTTATCCATTATTGCTCGTCCAAAAGCTGCAAATGCTGAACGTAGATGGCCTTCTGACGGGCCATTCTCCTTTTGACGGAAGGCTTTTCGAAATTCTTCCTTGCACGAAGTTCGCGGATGACGCCGGTCTTCTCGAATTTCCTCTTGAATTTCTTCAGGGCCCTTTCTATGTTCTCTCCGTCTTTTATCGGAACTATAATCATTGCACTTACACCTCCTTTTGCTTTAGGGAATGCAAAGATAAACAATATTATTCCGATTCCAAAATATTTCGGAACTTCTCCATGCCTTTCGTGGCCGTTTCGCGTATGTGCGTTATCCTGCTGTCATGCACGGGCACGTCTTTGGGATCTATTATATAAATGGGGACTTCCGCCCCTGCATATCTGTAGAGCCCGGCCGCCGGATACACCTGCAGGGAAGTGCCCACTATGAGCAGGATGTCCGCCGCGGACACGATGTCTATGGCCTTGGTGATGTTGGGCACGGCCTCGCCGAAGAAGACTATGTGCGGACGGAGCTGCACGCCGTCGGGCGAGAGGTCACCGATGCCGATGTCCGAGTAGCCGATGTCGATTGTCTCGTTCCCCGTGCCTTCGGTATTCTCCGGACGCACCTTGGTGAGCTCCCCGTGCAGGTGCAGTACGTAGGTGCTGCCGGCCCTTTCGTGGAGATTGTCCACGTTCTGCGTCACCACTTTCACGTCATATCCGTCTTCCAAGGCGGCGATGGCCTTGTGCGCCCCGTTGGGCTCCGCCTTTTCCAGTTCGCGGCGCCGCATGTTGTAGAAATCGAGCACCAGCTTCCTGTTGCGGTACCAGCCTTCTATGGAGGCGACTTCGTTCACGTCGTATTTGTCCCACATGCCTCCGCTGTCCCTGAAGGTGGCCAGCCCGCTTTCCGCGCTGACGCCGGCCCCGGTTATCACGGCGATTTTCTTTTTCATGTCAGTCCTTTTTTTCAAAATAGTATTTGCGCACCCAATATTCGAAAAGCGGGTCGATTATCTCCGGCTCGTTCTTTTCGTTGAATGTTATTATCTCTTTTTTCATCAGCGCCTCCTTGACGCGCTTGACGTTGGCGGAAGAATTGAGCCCGTAGAGCCGCACGGTCTCCGAACCGCTCAGCAGCGTGCGCCCGTCCGTTATGGCGCGCAGCAGGTTTACCTGAAACGTGGTGAGGTCGTTCATTATGGCGACAAAACGCGGCTTGTGCACCGAGATGACGGCGTCGAGGGCCTCAAGAAGCACCGGGGACATTATGTATCCCATGGAGAGCGAATCGCATACCGCGATGAAATGGTTGATGTACCACAGATTGTTCTTGAAAAGCGAGCATGCGCCGAGTATGAGCTCCTTGTCGGTGACCTTGCCGTTCGACAGGAAGCCTTTTATGGCATGGTCCGTTATCTCGCGCTCGTCCACCGGCATCAGCTTCACCCTTTCCACCATGCGCCCGAAGAAACGCCGCACTTCGAAAATCTCTTTCATTGCGTTCACCATGGAGCCGGTGAGTATGTATGAGAACAGCCTTGCGCCTTCCGCCTCCTCTTTCATGACGTTCCGCATCGCCGCCAGCAGTTCTTCGCCTTCGTCGGGAAAAAGTATGTTCTGGAATTCTTCCATTATGAGGAATATGCGCATGCCCCTGTCCTCGGCCAGCCTGTACGGAAACCGGAGCAGGGCTGCGATGTCGCCGGCGTCGGGCCGTTCCGTGAGCGAGACGCATTCTTCCGTCTCCCCGAACCGTTCTTCGTCGAATGTGAAATGGGTGCCGCCGAGATATTTCTCTATGTATGCGGCGAATTCCTGCGCCGTGGTTCCGGTCATCCGCAGCAGGGTGGAGGCGAATTTGCGCAGAAAATCGGGCAATGTCCTTATGTTCAGCAGGGAAAACTGTCCCGCGAGGAAGTCCTTGCCTTCCACTTTCATGTTGAACAGGCTCTGCTGTATGAGGGAGGTCTTGCCCGCTTTCGGGGGCTCGTATATGGCTACGTGCTCGCCTTTGCCGAGCAGGTTGGCGAGACCGTTGCATTCGGTTTTCCGTCCGATGAAGTTCTTGCCTGTGACGTATTTGTCGTAAATTGCGGTATGGTTCATCTGCGAAGGTTTTTGGCTGTACTCGTCAGGAAGCAAAATTACTAAAAAATTTTGCGTATTGTCATAAAAATGCTAATTTTGCACTCCTGTTTTGATATATGACCGCTAAGCCATTGAAAAGAGCCGTTTTGGAGAACGGACGCTTACGGTTCGGAACTTTAGCAAAGTTTTGTTATGTATGCAATTGTAGACATTGCAGGCCAGCAGTTCAAGGTTGAGGCCGGAATGGAAATTTTTGTCAACCGCCTCAAGGCCGGCAACGGTACCGCACTGGAGTTTGACAAGGTCCTTCTCGTCGATGACGGGAACGCGGTGAAGGTAGGTTCCCCTTTCGTGGAGGGAGCCGTAGTGAAGGCCACTGTCACCGATGACAGCGTAAAGGCCAAGAAAGTGCTCGTATTCAAAAAAATTCGTCGTAAAGGCTTTCAGAAGCTGAACGGTCATCGCCAGAAGCTGACCAAGGTGCATATCGACGCTATCGCTTAAAATTAAAACATTCATCATGGCACACAAGAAAGGTCAAAGTAGTTCCAAGAACGGACGTGAATCGCACAGCAAACGTCTGGGTCTCAAGAAATTCGGTGGCGAGGTCGTAAAGGCCGGCAATATAATCGTCCGTCAGAGGGGCACGGTCCACAATCCTGGCAGGAACGTGGGCATCGGCAAGGATCACACCCTTTATGCCCTCGTGGACGGCACTGTCAAGTTCAGCAGAAAGGCGGAGGACAAATCTTACGTGTCCGTAGTTCCTTTCGAGAACTGAGCCCGTTTTCAGTAAGAATTCTATGGGGAGGGATGCGCTGGACAGGCAAATCCCTCCTTTTTAAATTGCAGGAAAAATGCTTACACTTAAGATTTTGCGTGATGATCCGGAGCTGGTGACGCGCAGGCTTGCGATTAAGAATTTCGATGCCGCCGGCATAATTGCCGAGATAATAGGCCTGGATGACAACAGAAAGGCCCTGCAGACCGAGTCGGACGCCCTGCTTTCGCAGCAGAAGCTGAAGGCCGCGGCCATCGGGAAGCTGATAAAGGAGGGCAGGATCGAAGAGGCGGAAGCCGCCAAGAAAGAGGTCGCCGGGCTGAAGGCGCGCTGCGGCGAACTTCTCGCCAAGGCGGAGGAAAACAACAAGGCCCTCGAAGCCAAGCTGCTTCTTCTTCCCAACATGCCGTGCGATCTCGTAGCTCCCGGCAAGGGCGCCGAGGACAATGAAGTGGTGCGCATGGGCGGTCCGGAGCCGGTATTGCCTGAGAATGCGCTTCCGCACTGGGAACTCGCCAGGAAATATGACATAATCGATTTCGACCTCGGGGTCAAGATAACGGGCGCGGGCTTCCCGGTGTATAAAGGCAAGGGCGCCAGGCTGCAGAGAGCCCTTATCAATTTCTTCCTCGACCGGAACGTGGCCGCCGGCTACATGGAGGTGGAGCCTCCGGTGCTTGTCAATTCGGCTTCCGGCTTCGGCACGGGGCAGATTCCCGACAAGGAGGCCCAGATGTATTATGCCGCGCTGGACGATTTCTATCTCGTCCCCACTGCGGAGGTGCCCGTGACGAACATATTCAGGGACGAGATTCTGTCCTGCGATGAATTCCCCAAGAAACTTACGGCTTATACGCCATGTTTCCGCAGGGAGGCCGGCTCGTACGGCAAGGACGTGCGCGGCCTCAACAGGCTGCACCAGTTCGACAAGGTGGAGATAGTCCGCATCGAGAAGCCGGAAGATTCCTACAGGGCCCTCGATGAGATGGTGGCGCATGTGGAGAGCCTTGTCAACGCCCTCGGCCTGCGTTACCGCATACTCCGTCTCTGCGGCGGCGACATGAGCTTCACTTCGGCCATTACTTACGACTTCGAACTGTGGTCGGCGGCGCAGAAGAGGTGGCTTGAAATATCGTCCGTGTCCAATTTCGAAAGCTATCAGGCCAACCGTCTGCATCTGCGCTACAAAGACGCCAACGGAAAGACCAGCCTCTGCCACACTCTGAACGGCAGCTCTTTGGCGCTGCCCCGCGTGGTGGCCGCCCTGCTGGAGGACAATCAGAAGGAGGACAGGATAGAAATACCTGAAATTCTCAGGCCCTACACCGGCTTCGACTGCATAGACTGATGGACGGGGCCGTCATACTCGGAATAGACCCCGGAACCAATCTGCTCGGCTTCGGGGTCATCCGTGCCTGCGGCGGCCGTGCCGAATACGTGGACATGGGGGTGCTCGACATGCGCAAGGACAAGGACCCCTATCACAAGCTCAGGCAGATATATGATACCGTCACGGAGGTATGCCGCAATTACCGTCCGGACGTGATGGCCCTTGAGTCGCCTTTCTACGCCAAGAACGCACAGGTGATACTGAAGCTCGGCAGGGCCCAGGGAGCCGCCATGATCGCGGCGCTCGAATATGGCATAGAAGTCTTCGAATATGCGCCGAGGGAGGCCAAGGAGGCCGTCACCGGCAACGGAGCCGCCGCCAAGGAGCAGGTCGGCCTGATGCTGAGGAAGACGCTCGGCGTGCCGCTCGATACCGAGTTCATGGACGCCACCGATGCGCTGGCCATCGCCATGTGCCATTTCTATCGTATTTCCAATCCTTTGCGCTGCGGGACGAGGCAGTCGTCCGGCTGGGAAAAGTTCATTCTCGAAAATCCGGACAGGGTAAAATAGTTTCTGAATGTAAAAAAATCACTTTCGGATTAAACCCCGGCGGCTTTTTTATGTCGAAATATGCGGTGTGCCCGGGAAGGCACGTGTTGGTAGTAAATTTATTGTCGATAAAATGACATTTGCAAGAAGGTTTTTTATTGTCGCTGCGGTTCTGGCCGGCCTTGCGTGCATGGCCCCGTCCGCTTTCGCACAGGGCGGCATTACGGTTTCATTGAGTCTCAAAGATTCTTCCACGGGCGAGCCGGTCGGCTTCGCCACTGTGTCATTGTCAAAGGAGGGGGCTTCTTCTCCGTCGAATTATGCCCTGAGCAACAGCGAGGGCAAGGTTTCCATCGCAAAGGTGCGCCGGGGCAAATATGTGCTCAAGGCTGAGATGATGGGCTATATAGCCTACACCAAGCAGGTGGAGATAACCAAGTCGGTGGATTTCGGCGAAATAAAGCTCGACCCCGACCAGGAGCAGCTTGATGCGGCGAAGGTGTCGGCGGCGGGGAATCCTGTCATAATAAAGAAGGATACGGTCGAATACAATGCCTCGTCGTTCAAGATAAGCGACAACGACATGCTTGAGAACCTGCTCAAAAAGCTGCCGGGCCTGGAGGTCGCCGAGGACGGAAGCATCACGGCCAACGGGGAGACCATAACCAAGATAACCATAGACGGGAAAACATTTTTCCTTGACGATCCGCAGCTCGCCTCGAAGAATATCCCGGCCAAGATAGTGGAAAAGGTGAAGGTGGTGAAGAAAAAATCCGAACAGGCCGAATTCACCGGCATATCCGACGGCGAGGAGGAGACGGTCATAGACTTGTCCGTGCAGAAGAACATGATGAACGGCATATTCGGAAACGCCATGGCGGGCGGCGGCGTGGACATACCGCAGGCCGGCGTCGGCGGCGGGGATTTCCGTTACCAGTCTTCCCTTATGGCCGGCCGCTTCTCCGACGACAGCCAGATCAGCGTGATAGCCAACGGCAACAATACCAACAACCGTGGCTTCAATGACATGGCCGGCAGCATGATGTCCTCCATGCGCGGCGGCGGAGGCGGCATGGGCCGCGGAGCCGGCGGAATGGGCGGAAGCGGCAACGGCGTCACCACATCCTGGATGGCAGGCGTCAACGGCTCCTTCGATCTGTTCGACGACAAGATGGAGCTCGGCGGCAACTACCTCTACAACGGCACCCACAGCGCCATAGAAGAAGACAGCTACAAGGAGACCTATCTCGACAACGGTTCGGCGCTCATTTCCGACAACAGCGGTTCCAGCACTTCGAACACTTCCGGACACCGCTTCGGGCTGCAGCTCGAACACAAATTCTCGGACAACACGTCCATCCTCTTCCGTCCGCAGTTCAATTTCGGGCACGGGGACTATCTTGAGATATCGGATTTCTCCACCCTTACCGAGGATGCCGCAGGACAGATCGATTCTACCAACAGGGGCTTCACGTCCACGAGCGGCGACAGCCGCAGTTTCCGCACCAACGGCCTGTTCCTGTTCCGCCAAAGGCTCGGAATGCCCGGCAGGACTATATCATTCAATTTGAACTGGAATTTAAGCAAGACTTCTCTCGACGGACTGAACCAGTCCGAGACCTATACCTACCGCACCGCAACGGATTCGCTCATAAACCAGCGCGTGGACCAGACTTCCGACGCAAGTTCCATTACCGGCCGGCTCGTATATACGGAGCCTCTCGGCAACGACTTCTATTTCGAAGGCAGCTACAGCCTCGGCTGGAACAAGAACGTATCCGAGAAGCTGACTTATGACAGCGGCGACGGCTACGGCATATCCGGCCATGCCATGACATATGTGGAGGCGGGGGAGCGTCTCAACGAAACCTATACCAACAGCATTCTCAACAGATATATAAATCAGAACATAGGCGTCGCCCTCATGTATCAGGCCAAGGGGCTGACCGGGCAGATAGGCCTGACCGCAAACCCTACCGACACTAAGAACGAGACCAACGGCGACACCTACAAAAGCAAGGTGCTCAACTGGGCTCCGCGGGCCATGCTGTTCTATGATTTCACCGAGAATGCCAACATCCGCATGTTCTACAACGGGCGGTCGTCGCAGCCGTCCACGTCCCAGCTCATGCCGGTGATGGACAATTCCAACCCTCTGCAGCTTTCGCTCGGAAATCCGTACCTCCGTCCGTATTTCAACCATTCCATGAGAATGGAGCTGGGCTATTCCGACAAGGAGACTTTCCTTACCGTCAGGGCTTTCCTGGACGGTTCCCTGACCACGAACCCCATCGTGAGCGCCGTGTGGTATGACAACGGCGGGGTGCAGTATTCCTTCCCGGTGAACGGGGCCAATTCCATGAACGCCAGCGCGCGGCTGATGCTGAACACGCCGATCGCCAGATCCGATTTCTCCGTGATGAACAATATGAACGTGTCTTATTCAAAATCAGGCAGCTACATAGGTTCGTCGCAGCTCGACATGAGCGGATATTTTTCGGACGACCATGAATTCGACTACGAAGGATTCCATGAGGATTACGGCGACCTCGGGAACAGCAAGGACTTTACCGACAACATCACCCGGTCGCTGTCTGTCACGGAACGGCTCAGGCTTACCTACAGGTCCGACAATCTGGAGATTACGGCGGGCGGCAGGACAAGGTTCTCCAAGCCGTGGTACACCGTGGCGAACTATGCCTCCAACACCACGTGGAACAACCAGGTGAGCGGTTCGGTATATTGGACATTGGGGGACAGCGGGTTCGAGACGAGCGCAGACCTGAACTACAACTGGTACCGCGGATACAGCACTCCGCAGGAAAGCCAGATGATATTGAACGCATCTCTTTCCAAGCTGCTGTTCAACAGGCAGGCGACCCTTTCGCTGAAGGCCTATGACATACTTGACAGGGCCAGGAACCTCAGCGTCACGGACGCTACCAACTATCACCAGGAGATAAGGAACAATACTCTGGGCCGCTATATCATATTGTCCCTGACCTGGAGATTCGGCAATTTCGGCAAGGCGAGGCAGCAGATCAACAGCCGCTTCGGGGGCCGCGGGCCCGGCGGTCCGCCTCCCGGAGGCAGGCGTCCCGAAGCGTGACACGGGATTTTATCCCTGTCCCGCTCCCGCGGCCGTGTATGAACGCCATTTCCCGATGAGGGAGCGCATGTCGTCAGGTATCCCGGAGTCGAAGCTCATCCACTTTCCGGTGGACGGGTGTGCGAAGCCGAGAGTCTTGGCGTGCAGCGCCTGCCTCGGACATATCTTGAAGCAGTTCTCTATGAATTGCCTGTATTTGGCGTAGACGGTTCCGTTCCGTATTTCCGCCCCTCCGTAGCGCTGGTCGTTGAACAGCGGATGGCCGATGGAGCTCATGTGGACCCTTATCTGGTGGGTGCGTCCCGTCTCGAGCCTGCATTCGATCACCGTCATGAATCCGAAGCGCTCGAGCACTTTCCAGTGGGTGACGGCATGTTTTCCCTTTTCGGGGTCGTCGTAGACCCTGTAGCGCAGCCGGTCGTTGGGATCCCTGCCTATGGTGCCTTCTATGGTGCCTTCGTCGCCGTCCATGTTGCCCCACACCACGGCCACGTATTTCCGTTCTATCGAATGGACGTAGAATTGTCTGGCCAGTTTCATCTGCGCCTCGTCGTTTTTGGCCACGAGAAGCAGCCCGGACGTGTCTTTGTCTATCCTGTGGACCAGAATGCCCATCCTCTCGTCTTCCGCATCGGGCCCTTGGGTGATTCCGAGATGAAAGGAGAGGGCGTTTATGAGCGTTCCGGAAAAATGGCCGTGCCCCGGGTGCACTACCATCCCCGCCGGCTTGTTTACCACCAGCAGATCATCGTCTTCATATGCTATGTCGAGCGGAATGTCTTCCGGAAGCACTTCTACGCCGCGCCTGCGATATGGCATGACGAACTGCACGAGGTCTCCGGGCCGTATGACGGTGTTCGCCTTCGCCGTCTTGCCGTTCACGAGGACGTAGCCCTCTTTTATGGCGAGCTGCACCCTGTGCCGGGAAGTGCTTTCAATGTGTGTGGAAATGTATTTGTCGACCCTGAGCGGGGCCTGTCCGGCATCGACGTTGAGCCGGAAATGCTCGAACATCCCCTGTTCTTCGTCGGTCTCCTCGACGGCCGCCGTTATCCTGCTATCTTCTTCCATGCGTCATCTGGCCGCTTTGCCGGGGTCGAGGGCCAGATGCAGCGTCACTGCCGAGCCCATGGTCACCTGCTCGTCCGACACGGCCGGATCCTGTCTGTAGACGACCGCGTTAACCGAATCCGCATAGGTGCGGATGCCGTCGTCGAATACGGCCCTGCCGCAGTTGAGCGAATTGTCGTGCAGCACGTCGATAGCATGGATATATTTGAGCCCCGTGAGGTTAGGAACATCCGTAAGACTGTTTTCGGGGTTGAGGCCGAGGACGAGATCGACGTCCGATCCGCTTATTATCCGGCTCCCGGCGCTTATTTCCTTTCCCATGCACAGCTGCTTGAGCACGTTGTTGGTGGCTATGTCCTCCACGTACCTGAGTCCGCCGAGGTTGAGCCCCCGGTTCAGCAGCTCGGCCTTCGCCTCCACGAGCGAGCAGCCCACGAGATCGGGCATGAGGATGGTGCGCGGGATTACCGAATTGATGGTGAGCGATATGTGCCTGCCTTTCTTGACGCCGGAGCCGGGCTTCGGATTCTGTCTGTAGACTACGCCCTTGTCGAGCCTTCTGACGAATACGGAGTCGGTGACTATGACTTTGAGGTCCGACATTTCGGCAGTCTTCCTGGCTTCCTCGACGCTCATGTTGGTGAAATCGGGCACGCTCACTGATTTGCCGTGCCGTGTCAGCACGCGCAGGCTTATCTGGGCCGTCACCGTCAGCGCCGCGAAAAGCAGGACCGCAAGCAGGATGTTCCCGACTATCCAGTATTTCTGAAAAATATCTTTGTTCATGTCTTGAAATAAGTCCGATAAAGATACTAAAATAATTCATATCTTTGTCAGGATGAAAGATGAAAAGAAAATAATGGGGCTGCTCGTCCTGCTTTTCGCGACGTTCATGTCCCTGCCTTTCCTCGTTCCGCACTGCGGCTTCACCGCTCTTTTCGGATTCGTCCCGCTGCTGTGCATGGAACGCATCGCCTCCCGCTGCGGCATCCGCCGCCTTTGGCGCTGGCATTTCCCGGCTTTTGTGCTGTGGAACGCCTTGACTACTTTCTGGGTGTGCAAGGCTACCGTAGGGGGCGGGATATTCGCGATAGCGGCCAACGCATTGCAGATGTCCCTTATATTCGGCGTTTTCCGGTGGAGCAGGAAATATCTCCGCGGGGCCCTGCCTTATGTCCTGCTGGCCGCCTTGTGGATTGCATGGGAGCGCCGTTACCTGACCGTGGGACAGATATCGTGGCCGTGGCTCGTTCTCGGAAATGCTTTTGCAGGCGACATAAGGCTCGTCCAATGGTACGAGTTCACCGGCACGCTCGGCGGGTCGCTGTGGGTATGGGCCTCCAATCTCGCAATCTTCGGTCTCATGGCCTCTTTGTCCGGAGGCGGGTGGAACGCCTGCGGGACGAAGGCGCGTATCGCCGCCGTCGCGGCTTCGGCTGCGGCCGTCTTCGGTCCGGCGATATGGTCCGCGCTGCTCTGGGCCGGATTCCGCGAAGACGGGGAAAGCGTGGAGGTGGCTGCGCTTCAGCCCAACATAGATCCCTACAGCAAATTCACCGCCATGACGCAGGATACGCAGGATCTCATATTGTCAGGACTTATGGAGGACGCCCTGAAAGGCGCGGACGGCGGCCGAGTCATTCTGGTCGCCCCGGAGACGTTCACCCGCAACGTCATAGTCGGCCGCATGGGAGAGAACCGTACGGTAAGGCGCTTTTCAGAGGAACTGGGCCCGCATCCCGAGGCGTCGCTCGTCATGGGGGCGTCTACATACGAATATCTGTTCAGTGAGGGAAGGCCTTCCCGGACGGCGCGCCGCGTCTCGGACGGAGTGTGGATCGAAACCCACAATTCGGCCTTTGTGGTCGACGGGAACGGCCCAGGGGACATCTATCACAAGTCCAAGCTCGTGCCTGCCGTGGAGATGATACCTTATCCGGCCATCTTCCGCCCCATAGACGATCTTCTCGGCGGAGTGATGGGCCGCTGCACGGGGCAGGACAGCATAAGCCTGCTTTATCCCGGAGGGGTGCCGATGGGCTGCGCGATATGTTATGAATCTGTCTACGGGGAGTTCTGCGCGGGATATGTCCGCGCCGGCGCCAAGGCGCTCGCCGTCATCACCAACGATGCATGGTGGGGGAATACGCCGGGCTATATGCAGCATCTGAGATATGCGTCCCTGCGTGCCGTGGAAACGAGAAGGGACATAGTGCGGTGCGCCAATACGGGCATTTCAGCCATCATAAGCGCAAGGGGAGAGATCCTGGCCCGCACCGAATGGTGGAGCAGATGCACGCTCGCGGGGAAAATCCGCCTTAACGGCGAAGAGACATTTTTCGTCAGGTACGGCGACATCGCGGGACGTGTCTGCACGTTTTTGGCCATACTCTTGATCGCCGCGGCCGCGGTGCGCAGGTTCGCGGGTCCGCCGCTTTTTGAATAATCGGAAAAAGATAATATCTTTGCCAAGGATTTCTGAGGTATGGTGTAATGGCCAGCACTAGGGATTTTGGTTCCCTCAGTTCAGGTTCGAGTCCTGATACCTCAACGATATGAAAGGCATCAACATTTTTCTTGCGGACGGATTCGAAGAAATGGAAGCGCTTTGCACTGTGGACGTGCTGAGGCGCGGGGGAGTTTCCGTCCGAACCGTTTCCATTGATGAAGACAGCCGGGTGAGAGGCTCGCACGGCGTTTATGTCACGGCCGATGCTTTGTTCAGCGGGCTTGATGTGTCCGATGAAGGCACCGGACGGGAGGACATCATGATTTTCCCCGGAGGAATGCCCGGAACGGCCAATCTTGCCGCCGACAAGGCCCTTATGGGCGTCATGATCGGCCACTATGTGGCAGGCGGCTCTGTGGCCGCCATCTGCGCGGCTCCCGGTCTCGTGGCTTCCAAGCTGCCCGGACTGGAGGGGAAGCGCTTCACATGCTTCGACGGTTTCGAGGATGTTCCGGTGTCCAAGGGTGCGATATTCACCGGAGAGAGCACCGTCACCGACGGCAGGCTCATAACCGGCAGGGGAGCCGGACACGCCGTCAATTTCGGGCTTGCGCTGCTGTCTTTCCTGAAAGGGGATGAGTGCGTCGCCCAGGTGCGCGGCGGCCTGATGCTTTGATCCTTTTCTATTCCGTCACTATACGTTTTACCCTCGACGGGACTGACACCATTATTTCATAGGGAATGGTGCCGAGCTTGTCGGCGAGTTCCGACACGTGAGGATCCTCTCCGAAGACGGTCACTGTATCCCCTGGCGCCGCGTCGGTGCCGGTGACGTCTATCATGCACGTATCCATGCAGATGTTTCCTATGGTGGGCACTTTGTGTCCGTTCAGCATGAAGGAGGCGTTGCCGTTGCCAAGCCTCCTGTCTATGCCGTCAGCGTATCCGGCCGATATCGTTGCAGTCCGCACACCGTCGTGCGGCGCCTTTCCCATGCGGCCGTAGCCTATTGTCTCTCCTGCGTGCAATGTCTTTATCTGCAATATCCTGCACTTGAATGAAGCCGCAGGGCGCAGTTGCGTGCCGGGGACGGCGCTGATGCCGTAGACGCCTATGCCGAGGCGCACCATGTCGAACTGATATTGCGGAAATCTTTCTATGCCGGCCGAATTGAGAAGATGGCGCAACGGCCTGTAGCCTGTCCTCCCGGATATTTTTTCGTAGTTTTCGATGAAAAGCCTCGCCTGGCTTTCGGTGAAGGCGTCCTGCCCTGGATCTTCGGCGGCGCACAGATGGGAATACACGGATCTTACCTTTATCTGTCCGCAGGATGTCAGGAAATCGCCGAGTCCGTCGACTTCATCGGGGCAGAAGCCGAGCCTGTGCATGCCGGTGTCGAGCTTTATATGCACCGGATAGCCTTCGATGCCCTTTTCCTTCAGCACCGCGCAGAATGCCTTGAGCATCTCCAAGTCCGGAATTCCCGGCTCAAGGCCGTATTCTATCATGTCTTCGAAACCGTCCCTTCCGTCGGACAGCACGATGATCGGCAGTCTGATGCCTCCTTTGCGTAGTTCCGCACCCTCGGCGGCGCAGGCGACGGCAAGGCAGTCCGCCCCGGCATCTTCCATCAGTCCGGCGAATTGCACGGCTCCGTGCCCGTACGCGTTGGCCTTTACGAGTACGAGCATCTTCGTTTCAGGACGCAGCCGCCCGCGGAAATGCCGGAAATTCCCGATGCAGGTGCTCCGGCTGATCTCCAGTCTTGTAGAATAATCGTTCATATTCATGTGCAAATTTATCATTTCATGCTGACAAATTTTCATATTAATCGTTATTTTTGTAGCAGGCGCGCTATTTGAATATGAAAGTGCGTGATTTTAAATTTTCAAGAATATGATTTGGCTTATAATGATAGCTGTGATGGTGCTCAGCTTCATAGTGCAGCAGACTTTGCAGTCGAGATTCACCAAATATTCCAGAGTGCCGCTGCGCTCCGGACTTTCCGGCGCTGAGGTCGCCCGCAAGATGTTGCACGACAATGGCATCACTGACGTGCAGGTGCTTTCTGTCGGGGGTACGCTGACGGATCATTACAACCCTCAGACCCGTACCGTCAATCTTAGCCGGGACGTGTACTACGGACGTTCGGTGGCCGCTGCTGCCGTGGCGGCGCATGAGTGCGGACATGTCGTGCAGCATGCCATGGGATATGCTCCTCTGAAGCTGCGCACGGCGCTGGTGCCCGTGGTGAGCTTCTCCAACAGCATGGTACAGTGGGTCCTGCTGGCGGGCATACTGATGATAAACGTGTTTCCCTCTCTGATATGGATAGGAATTGGCCTGTTCGCGATGTCCACCGTTTTCAGCTTCGTGACGCTGCCGGTGGAGATGAATGCGAGCGCCAGGGCCGTTGAATGGCTCGACAGTACGGGAATCGTGGACTTTGAGACGAGGCCGCAGGCCGAAGACGCATTGAAATGGGCCGCCTATACTTATGTGATAGCGGCCATAGGTTCGCTTGCAACGCTGCTTTATTATATTTCCTTCGCAAACAGCAGGAGGAACTGACCTCTTAATTTGATGGCTCTTAGGATGCGGGCCAGCTGGTCCGGACATGATGTGCCGCGGAAATTGCAGTCTATGCCGTCGAGGTGTTCGATTGCGGCTTCCGCGGTCAGTCCTTCAAGGAGCCGTCCGACGGCCTTGAGGTTGCCGTTGCATCCTTTTTCGTAGATTACGTTGCGGAGCCTGCCGTCCGCCACGTCGAAGTCAATCCGCCTTGAACATACGAGTGCGCTCGGTATGGCCGTGACGTGGCGTATTCCGTCAGCCGACGTTTCGTCGCGAATTATCCTGAAATCTTCTCCTGCCATATGTCAAAATAATGTAGGGTGGTTTTCGTCCAGACCCGAAAGTATCTGCTCCATAATCATTTCGCGCAGCATGGTGGTGCGCGCCTTTATGCGGAAGCGGCGGCAGTATTCGTCTATCGCCGCTATTTCCTTGTCGTTGAAATAAATGACCTTCCTGTTTCTTCGGATGAGGGAGTCTTTCTGCTTGTCGAGAAAGGCAGGGTCCACTCCGATTATTTCCTTTTTCTTTTTCATACGGAATCCATGTCGGGCCAGGCGGCTCAATAATCGGCGATGTCTACATATTTGCGCGTTACCGTGCCGTCCGGGGCCGTCTCGATCGCGAATGGGAGCGTTGAAAGGTCGAACGCATCCAATGCGGCTTCCGCGGCCGCCGGATATTTTTCGGACAGGACGTCCATGTCCACGAGGAGCATTTTCATCCTGCGCCGGCTTCTGTCGGCCTGCAGCCTGTCGGCGGCCGCAAGCATTTCCCTACAGTTTCCGCATCCTTTCGTATAAAAAACGATAAGGGACGGATGCCCTTTCAGCCTGCCGGTGCTGAACATCCCATTGCGGGAGCGCCTGCCTTTTTTCAGGGTGCCGTACAGTTCGACGTCCGGAACGGGAGCCCCGTATGGAGCCCTGTCCAATAGGCTTTTCAGCATGGAGGCGAAGCCTATGACCTTAAGGCTGTCGTTTTCGGAGGTCCATACTCCGTTGTCGGCCAGTATGTATTTGTCTATATAGGCTCCGGTGGCCTGCCTGTAGGCCTCTCCGCCCATGCCGGCGAGGAAATATAGCAGGTCTCCGCCCATCCTGCGGAAACTTTCCCGGTCGCCCGAGCCGAGGGTGCGCGACGCTATGTAGTCCGCCGTTTCCATTATGTCGTCCGGGTCCGGATTGTCTCCCAAGGCCGAGAAAAGCGTCTTGAACATTCCGGCCGACGCTTCGCCGCCGTAGTCGTAGTTCTCCCTTTCGTCTATGACGCGCAGCAGCATTTCGAGGGCTTCGCTGTCCAGCCCGCGCCCGAGTATAGTGCCGTCCCTGTCGATAAGGAACAGTCCCGGAGTCCGTATGACTCCGTATTTGCGCTGGAAATCGGATTCGGCGTCCGGATCGATGAAATGTCTCGCATTGCCGCCCTTGAAATGTGTTCCGGCATATTCTTTCCATGCATCTTCGTCGGTCCCGGTGCAGACGGCGTACAGGTCGGCATCGTATTTCCCGCCGTCCATAAGCGCTTCGAGCATGATTGTCTCCATTTTGCACGAGGGGCATTCCGTATCGTAGAAATACAGCACCGTCCTTCGCGGCAGAGCGTCCCCGAACAGCGTCACGGTCCCTGCGCCGAGTTCTTCCAGCCTTATTTCGGGAGCCTTCATCCCGATGAGCGAACTGCGGTTGAATTCGGCGAATACCCTTGCGTTCATGAGGTCTATGCCGCTTTTCATCTTGATCCTGCCGGAAAGGAACCATGTGTCGGCCACGTGCACGGCCACCGCGTCGTCTCCCATTATCTTCGATTCTAAATAGTGCCCGTATATCCTGAGCGCCACGTGCTGCATTATGACGGAGTCCCTGCACGATTCGATGAGGAAATCGCATTCTTCGTTCTGCACTGCCGCCGGCTCCCCGGCGAGGGCCGCGAAATATTCGTCCAGCCTGGCGTCGAGCGCGGAAAAGCGGAGCGAATCGGTGTCCTGCGCCGATATCCGGATGCAAAGCGGCAGAAGTACCGCGACGAACAATGCCTTTTTCATCAGAGAGTCACTCCTTCGGGTATGAACGCGGAGTAGTCTCCGTGATGTTTCAGGATGTCCCTTACGGCCGAGGATGAGATATGCGCGAATTCCTGGGCCGTAGGGATTATTATGGTCTCGATTTCGGGGGCGAGGCGCCTGTTGGCGTCGGCTATCGACCTTTCGGTCTCGAAATCGATCATGTTGCGCACGCCCCTTATGATGTGGCGGATGCCGAGTTCGCGGCAGGTGTCCACCGTGAGGTTGTCATATTTGATGACGGATACGCCTTTCAGCCCCCGGGTGGCCTGTCCGATGATGCCGATGCGCTTGTCCATGTCGAAGAATCCGCGCTTGTCCTGGTTGATGCCTACGGCCACGATCACCTCGTCGAACATGGTGAGCGCCCTTTTGAGGATGTTCAGATGTCCGGAAGTGAAAGGATCGAAAGAGCCAGGGAAGATGGCCCTGCGTATCTTTGTCTCTTCCATTGCGGTCAGAGCCTCCAGTCTATGGAATCTTTGCCTTCGCTCGTGAGGATTGCGTTGGCCTGTGAAAAATGCCTGCATCCGAAGAACGCGCCTTTCGCCAGCGGGGAGGGGTGGGCCGCTTCGAGAATATGATGCCTGGTGGTGTCTATGAGCGCCTTCTTGCTGCGGGCGAAAGCTCCCCAAAGCATGAACACCACTCCGTCGCAGTGGTCGGAGATATATCTTATCACGGCGTCGGTGAACTCCTGCCATCCTATCCTGCCGTGCGACGTCGGCTCTCCGGCCCTGACGGTCAGTACGGAGTTGAGCAGCAGTACGCCCTGCCTCGCCCAGCTTTCGAGGTTGGCCCGTCCGCTCATCTCGATGCCGAGATCTTCGTGTATCTCTCGGAAGATGTTGCGGAGCGACGGCGGGGCCTGCATTCCGTCGGGTACGGAAAAAGACAGGCCCATGGCCTGTCCGTATCCGGGATACGGGTCCTGCCCGAGTATCACCACTTTGACCTCGTCTACCGGGGTGAGTTCGAAAGCCTTGAAAATCTGTCCGCCGGGAGGGAAAATCTTTCTTCCTTTGGCCCTTTCTTCATGCAGGAAGCGGACGAGGGACTCGAAATACGGCTTCTCGAATTCGTCTTTCAGGGCTTCCTTCCAGGATTGTTCTATCTTTACGTCCATATTATTCGAAAATGCGGTCTATGACATCTGTTATTTCCTTGACGTAAACAAAGGTAAGACCTTTTACGTAAATTTCCTTTATGTCTTCTATATCTTTTTTGTTGTCTTCGGAAATAATTATGGTGTGCACGCCTGCGCGCTTCGCGGCAAGAATCTTTTCCTTTATGCCTCCGACAGGGAGTACGCGGCCCCTCAAGGTCATTTCCCCGGTCATCGCTATGCCGCTCCTGACCTTCTTCCCCCTGAGGGCCGATATCATGGAGCTCACCATCGTGATGCCGGCGGACGGACCGTCCTTGGGCACGGCTCCTTCGGGCACGTGCAGGTGTATGTCCTTTTCCGAGAATTCTTCGTAGGTTATTCCCGCCAGCTCGGGATGGGCCTTTACGTATTGGTATGCTATCTGGGCGGACTCTTTCATTATGTCCCCGAGATTGCCTGTCATGCTCAGGACGCCCTTGCCCTTGCTGACCGAGCTTTCCACGAACAGGATCTCCCCTCCCATTTCGGTCCATGCGAGGCCGGTCACTACGCCGGGGGCCTCGTTGCCTTTCTGAATGTCGTGGAACGCCGTGGGCAGCCCGAGATATTCTTTGAGGTGCGTGGGCTTGATCACCTTGGGGTAATCTTCGCCGAGGGCGATTTTCTTCGCCGTCACCCGCGCTATCTTGGCTATCTGCTTTTCGAGTCCCCTGACGCCCGATTCGTGGGTGTACTTGTCTATTATGGCGGCTATGGCATTTTTGCCGATGCGGAGCGTTCCGCGCTTAAGGCCGTGTTCCTCAAGTTGTTTGGGAACGAGGAATTTCCGTGCTATCTCCGCCTTTTCCTCGGCCAGGTAGCCGCTGACGTTTATCATTTCCATCCTGTCCCTCAGCGCCGGCTGAATGCTGGAAATGCCGTTTGCCGTGGTGATGAACATGACGTTGGAAAGATCGTAGTCGATGTCGAGATAGTTGTCGTGGAAAGTCGAGTTCTGTTCGGGGTCGAGGGCTTCGAGCAGCGCCGACGAGGGATCTCCCTTGAAATCGTTGCCGAGCTTGTCTATCTCGTCCAGGACGATTACGGGGTTGGAGGTGCCTGCCCTTTGTATGCCGCTCAGTATGCGTCCGGGGAGCGCCCCTACGTATGTCTTGCGGTGTCCGCGTATCTCGGCCTCGTCGTGCATGCCTCCGAGCGATATGCGTATGTATTTGCGGCCGAGGGCCCTGGCGATCGACTTGCCGAGGCTCGTCTTGCCCACTCCGGGAGGGCCGTACAGGCACAGTATGGGGGATTTCATGTTTCCCTTGAGCTTCAGCACCGCAAGGTATTCTATTATGCGCTCCTTCACCGTGTCGAGCCCGAAATGGTCGTGGTCGAGGACGGCTGCGGCGTTCTTAAGGTCCATGTTGTCCTCGGACATTTCGCCCCAGGGCAGGTCAAGCATGAACTGTATGAAATTGTACTGTATGCTGTAGTCTGGAGAGCCTGGGTTGTATTTTTCGAGCCTGGACATCTCCCTGTCGAATATCTCGGCCACTTCCGCCGACCATTTTTTCTCGGCCGCGCGGGCGCGGAATTTCTGGAAGTCCTCCTCTTCGTCCATGCCGAGCTCTTCCTGTATGGTCTTGAGCTGGTTGTTGAGGAAATATTCCCTCTGCTGCTGGTCTATGTCGCTGCGGACCTTCTGGTTTATCTCCTGCTTTATCTTCAGCAGCTGTATCTGGGTGTCGAGGACCGCGAGAAGTTTCATGCCGCGGTTCTGGACGTCGTCGTATTGTAGAAGATCCACCTTGTCCGCGAAATTCTCCACCTCTATGGTGGTGGCTATGAAGTTCACGAGGAAGGGGAGGTTGTCTATGGAGCGCAGTGCGCCTACCGCCTCTTTGGGAGCGAAGGAGGACGTCTTTATGATGTATCCGGCCTTCTCCTTGAGCGACTCCATGAGCATCTTCACGTTGTCGTCGACGTTCTCGGGAAATATCTCTTCGAGGTAGCTCACTTTAGCCACGAGGTACGGGTCGCTCTGGATTATCTTCTCTATTTCCAGCCTTTTGAATCCCTGCAGTATCGCCGTGATGGAGCCGTCCGGCATGTCGAGCGTCTTGACCACCTTGGCCACCGTGCCGATGCCGTTCAGGTCATTTTCGCCCGGATCCTCCACGGTGACGTCGTTCTGCGGGGTGGCCGCTATGAACGAGTCGTTTTTCTCGGCGTCACGTATGAGCCGGATGGATTTTTCCCTGCCTATGGTGATGGGGAACACGGTGCCCGGAAACAGCACGGCGTTGCGCAGGGCTAGCACCGGCATCGTGTCCGGAAAGTCGGTCCCTTCGAATCTTACCTGTCCTTCCCCCTGTATGACCGGAATTATGCTCACTTCGGCCCTTGCGGGGGACATATCGTCATATTCTTTCATTTACGTATAATTTCAAGTTGTTTGCGGTGCGCGCCGGCCTGCCCTGCATGACAAAATGTCATGAATGCGGCACGCATCATGGCGGCCATATATATAGTCAATCTTTGTGCCATAAAGCAAAAAAGCCGCCTGTACGGGCGCAAGGTATAAAAAAAGACATTAAATTCGTTATCATTATTTTGAATATTAAAAAAATAAGTCTACTTTTGCACACCAATTTAATTTGTTAAATAATTACCAATAAATTCAATTTGTTATGACAAAGGCTGAAATAGTTAATGAGGTTGCCAAGGCGACCGGCATTGAAAAAATCACGGTTCAGACAGTTGTAGAAGCTTTCATGGACAGCGTAAAGAATGCGCTTTCCAGTGGAAAACCAGTATACCTCCGCGGATTCGGCAGTTTCATCATCAAGCACAGGGCCCAGAAAGCTGCGAGGAATATCACCAAGGAGACTACTATGATAATTCCTGCTCACGACATCCCTGCCTTCAAACCGGCCAAGGTGTTTGTCGCGGCTGTCAAGAAATAATCATTAAACCTTTTTATTATGCCTAGCGGTAAGAAGAGAAAGAGACATAAAATGGCTACGCACAAGCGTAAAAAACGCTTGCGCAAGAACCGGCACAAGAAGAAATAGGTGTCCGTGCCTGCCATTTTAGCAGTCTGATGAAAGCGAGGGGCCTCCGGAGCTTTGCCGGGCGGCCCTTTTGCGGTATTCGTTCTTTTATATTGAAATTCCTTTATGGAGTCAGAAAAACCGGACAAAGAAATTGTCAAACCCGACAAGGATTTGATAGTCGACGTGTCGTCGTCGGAAGTTCGCATAGCCCTGCTGGAAAACCACAGGCTCATCGAACTTAACAGAGAGTCCAGCCAGGGCAACAATTTTGCCGTCGGAGATGTATATCTCGGCAAAGTGAAGAAGATTCTTCCTGCCCTGAACGCCGCCTTTGTCGACATCGGTGACCATAAAGAGGCTTTCGTGCACTACCTCGACCTGGGGCTTTATTTCCGCGCGTTCGACGAGTTCGTCAGGAGAAGCAACCAGAACACCGGAATGCAGCGTCTTTTTTCCGAAATAGAAATAGGAGATGCGCTGCCCAAGGAAGGACGCATCGAGGAGGTGCTCAAGCCGGGACAGATGATAATCGTGCAGATTGTCAAGGAACCGATTTCCACCAAGGGGTCGAGACTCACTGCGGAAATTTCATTGGCAGGACGTAACATTGTACTGCTCCCTTTTGCAGAAAGGGTGAGCGTATCCCAAAAAATCGAGTCAAGAGAGGAAAAAAGAAGACTCGAAGCGCTGGTAAGGAGCATACTTCCAAAAAATTACGGTGCCATCATCCGCACCGCCTCGGAGGGAAAAAATGCGGCGGTCCTCGTGGCCGAGACCAAGTCCCTCATTGAAAAGTGGGAGAGCTCCTGGAAAAAAATCGCCGGATCCAAAGGCATCCGTCTGCTGTTTACGGAATACAGCAAGACCACCACTATCCTGCGTGACCTTCTAAACGATTCCTTTTCGAACATTTATATAAATGACGCGAAGGTATGCGAAGACACGAGGAAGTACATTTCACTGATTTCTCCGGAACAGGAGAAGATCGTGAGGTTCTATGAAGGGCCGAAGCCGATTTTCGACCATTTCGAGGTCACCCGGCAGATCAAGAGTTCTTTCGGGAGGGTGGTCCCCATCAAGCAGGGCGCCTATCTGGTGATAGATACTACGGAAGCGCTGAACGTAATCGATGTGAACAGCGGCATACGGGCGAAGACCTCCGACCAGGAGGCGAACACCTACGAGGTGAACCGCCATGCCGCGCAGGAGATTGCGAGACAGCTCAGGCTCCGGGACATGGGAGGCATCATAATCGTCGATTTCATCGATATGGTGGAAGGCGAGCATAAGAACGGCCTTTTCAAATACATGCAGGAGTTGATGGAAGATGACAGGGCGAAGCATACCATATTGCCCCTGACCAAGTTCGGACTTATGCAGATTACCAGGCAGAGAATCCGTCCGGTGACCAAGATAGAGACCACCGAGACATGCCCGGCCTGCAACGGAAGCGGCAAAATCTCCTCGAGCGTCGTGATAGACGAGCAGATCGAGAGAAAGATTTCCTTCTGCGTGACCGAAAAGGGAGCGAAGTCCATGGTCCTGAAGACGAGTCCGATTCTCGGGGCTTATCTCAAAAGAGGCTGGCTATCGTCTTTCCTCTCGAAATGGAAAAGGAAGTACAAGTGTAAAATCGAGTTGAGTGAAATAACCGATTTTTCAGTTCTGCAAAATGAATTGTATGATGAGAAAGGGGACAGGCTGGACGCTTAGTCCCCTTTTTTTGTCCTTCTCCTTTGGAAGAATTCTTTCACGATGGAGGAGCATTCTTCGGCCATGACACCTGCGGTGACTTCGGTCTTAGGATGCAGCAGCGGGGGAGTGAACATGGAATAGCCCCGTTTTGGATCTATGGCGCCGTAGACTATGCGCCCTATCTGGCACCAGCAGAGCGCGCCGGCGCACATGGGGCATGGCTCCATGGTGACATACAGCGTGCAGTCGTTCAGATATTTTCCTCCCATGGCTTCCGTCGCGGCGGTAAGGGCTATCATCTCCGCGTGTGCCGTGGGATCATGCAGCCGTTCGGTCATGTTGTGCCCGCGTGCTATGACGCTTCCGTTGCACGCCACCACGGCTCCGACGGGAATCTCTCCTTCGGCGTCCGCGGCATGCGCCTCCGACAGCGCCTCGCGCATGAACCGTTCATCCGTTGTATTCATATCGGCGTAAATATAGCAATAAAAAAAGCTGCTCCTGTTTCGGGCAGCCTGCGTTTTTCCGTCTCACCGGTTTCTAAAATCCGTCTTCGTCGGAAACCGTAAGTTTCTTGCGGCAGTGACGGCGGCGGGACGCAAGTACTCTGCGGCCGTTCGCCGTGGCCATACGTGTACGGAACCCGTGCTTGTTGGCACGTTTGCGGCGGGATGGTTGGAATGTTCTTTTCATGATATCATATTGTTATATTATTCGTAAACCAGCATGGAGTGCAAAGATACGGTTTTTGACTTTAAAACAAAAATATATTTTCCGAAATCATGGCGGGGCGGGATCAGGCTCCGATATGGATGACGAGCTTGCCCCCGAAATATGGGTCGTGAAGCCATGAGTCTACGGGCCAGGTGTGTACCGAGCCTTTGGGAAGGCCGTGCCGGGACATGGTTTCGGCGATCTCTTCCGATACGTCCCCTCCCTTGAGGCATAGGACGGCATGGCTGTAACGTCCTTTCGCCCAGGAATACAGAACCGGCAGCGGAGCCACGGCCCTGGATACTATGAAGCCGAATCCGCGGCCGAGCGATTCGGCCCTGGCGTTCACGGTCTCAACGTTGCCGAGACCGAGCGATCCGGCGATTCCGGACGCCACCTTGATTTTCTTGCCCACCGAATCGCAGAGGGTGAACTTCGTCTCCGGAAAGAGTATGGCCAGCGGTATGCCCGGAAATCCGCCTCCGGTGCCGATGTCGAGCACGGAAGATCCGCGCATGGCGCCCAGCAGCTCCGGCATCCTGTCCTGCATGTATTTCGCTATGGCGACGGAGTGCAGCACATGATGGTCGTACAGCCCGTCCATGTCTTTGCGGGAAATGACGTTGATGCGGCTGTTCCATTCTCCGTAAAGCGCTTCCAATGCGCGGAAACGTTCTTCCTGAACCGCGGTGAGCTCTGGAAAGCAGCTGCGCAGCGTGGATATGAAAGTGTCAGCGTTCATTTTATTTCTCCTCTTGTCATCATTTCCGCAAGCCTGTCCTTGCCGCGGCGGATGCGGGTGCGTATGGTGTTGAGCGGCAGTCCGGTCTGCCTTGCTATTTCTTCGTATTCGAGTTCTTCGATAAGATATTTGCACATTATGTCCCGGTAGCGCTGAGGCAGTTCGTCTATGAAGAGCATCAGCCTTTCGTGCTCCTGGCGGTTTATGATCTCTTCTTCAAGGCCCGGCCCCGAATCTGTGGGTTCCTCCGCGCCGTCGCCGTTGATTTTCTTTATGTTTTCCTTTTTCCTGTCCTCGCGCTTCATGGCGTTGAGGTGGTCGAGGGCGGTGCGGTTGGCTATGGTGGAAAGCCAGGGCAGCAGCTCCCGTTCCGGATCGAAGGAGTCCAGCTTCGTGAAGAATTTCTGGAAACTTACCATTACGATGTCGTCTATGTCATTGTGCAGGACGGAAAGGAACCGCGAAAGGCAGTTCCTAACGGGGGTTTCGAAGCGTTCGTAGATGGCCTTGAACGCCTGCTGGTCTTTTTCCCTGGCCAGTTCGACCAGCTGCCTGTCTGTCATGTTGCCGTATTCCATGATTTTTGGTCTAATGGGCTTCAAGCCAGTTTTTGCCCATGCCGCACTCTACAGTCAGGGGCACGGAGAGCTTTATGACGTTCTCCATCGCGTCCTTGACTATGCCGCGCAAGGTTTCCGCTTCCTCGGGCAGCGTGTCGAAAAGAAGTTCGTCATGTATCTGGAGCACCATGCGGCTTTTCAGCCCGGCTTCCTCAATCCGTTTTTCCGTGCGTATCATGGAAAGTTTTATTATGTCGGCCGCCGTGCCCTGTATGGGGGCGTTGACGGCGTTCCGTTCGGCAAGCGAACGTATCGCGGAGTTTCTTGCGTCTATTCCCGGCAGGTAGCGCCTGCGTCCGAAGATGGTTTCGACATACCCGTTTTCGCGGGCGGACGCAATGGAGGCGTTTATGAATGTGGAGATAGCGGGGAAGTTGGCGAAATAGTCGTCTATTATCTTCTTTGCCTCGCCGCGCGGAAGCCTCAGCCTCTGTGCGAGCCCGAAGGCCGATATGCCGTACATGATGCCGAAATTGGCGGTCTTCGCTATCCGCCGCTGGCTGTCGCTCACTTCTTCGTGCGGGATGCCGAATATTCTGGCGGCGGTGGCGGCATGCACGTCGATGCCTTCCCTGAAGGCTTTTATAAGGTGTTCGTCACCGCTCAGATGGGCCATTATGCGCAGCTCTATCTGGGAATAGTCGGCCGACATGATGAGGCCGCCGGGCGTGCCGGCCACGAATGCCCTGCGGATTTCCTTGCCCATGTCGGTGCGTATGGGGATATTCTGCAGGTTGGGATTGGATGAACTCAGGCGTCCGGTGGCGGTGAGGGCCTGGTTGAAGGTGGTGTGTATCCTGCCGTCGGAGGGGTCGATGAAGCCCGGCAGCGGCTCTATGTATGTAGAGAGCAGCTTTTTTCCCGCCCTGAATTCAAGTATTTCCTCTACGACCGGATGCCTGTCCGCTATGTCGAGCAGGGTGCTTTCATCGGTGGAGTAGCTGCCTTTCGAGTTCTTCCTGGCCTTCGGGTTGAGCCCCAGCTTGCCGAATAGCACTTCGCCCACCTGTCTTGGCGAGGAAATGTTCAGCTCCGGTTCGTCCGTCATCTCCCTTATCTTGTCCTGCCTTTCGGCAATGTCTTTTCTCAGGCCTTCGGCGAAGTCTTCGAGCTGTCCGGGATCCACTTTGACGCCGCGGAGCTCCATCTTTGCAAGCACTTTTGCGAGCGGCTCTTCCATTTCGGAAAAAAGTTCCGACATGGAGTTGCGTTCAAGTTCGGAAAGCAGCTTTTCGCCGAGCTGCAATATGGCCGCGATTTCCATGAACCGTTTCCTGTCGGTCTCGGCTTCGTCGTCATCATCGAAAAGCGAGCGCGGCGCGGCCTCGAATCCGTCTTCTGTCTCGTTTATCTCCATGCCGAGATAAGAGCTTGCGAGAGCGTCGAGCCTGTGGCTTCTTTCCGGATCGAGGACATAGTGCATCAGTTCCACGTCCATCCATCGGCCCTCTGTTCCGATGCCTGCGGCGGACAGCGCCACGGCCTGGTGTTTCAGGCCGAAGCCGTATTTGTCGATTCGTCCGTCCGCGAGAAGGCCGCGGAAGTCTTCGGGGCTCCCTTCAGCGACGAGGTATTTCCCGCCGTTGAACGTTCCGGCAGTCATCTTCAATATTTCCGTCGATGTGCCCTCATGCCTGATGTCCGTGATGATGGCGCATTTCCCCGCGGCCGCGGAAGCGGCGGTCATTTCCTTGGCTCCGGTCACGCGGATTTCCGGAGCGGCCTTGCCGGACGCCGGCGCCGGGGCTGCGGCGTCGCCGAGATATCGTTTAAGGGAGCGGAATTCGTATTTGTCGAACAATTCCGCCGTTCTGGGGCTGAAAGGCTTTATGGCCATGTCGGCCGTGCTTACGGGCAGGTCTATGTCGGTCTTGATGGTCACGAGGAACCTGCTGAGGTCAATATGGTCCTTGGCTTCTTCAAACATGGCCTTCTGCCTTGGAGCGAGTTCGGATATGTGGTCGTAGATGCCTTGGATCGAACCGTATCTGGCAATCAGCCTGCGTGCCCCCACCTCGCCTACGCCTTTGACTCCGGGCACGTTGTCGGAGGCGTCCCCGCATATCGTGAGCATGTCTATTATCTGCAGAGGCTTTGAGATGCCGTATCTGGCGCACAGGGCCTGCGGGTCTATTATCTCCCTTTCGTTTCCCGCCTTTCCGGGCTTGTACTGGAACACCGTGTCGGAAATCAGCTGCCCGTAGTCCTTGTCCGGCGTCACCATATATACATGGAAGCCTTCCTTTTCGGCACGTTTGGCCACGGACCCTATCACGTCGTCCGCTTCGAAGCCGGGGACCATCAGCACGGGCATGTTCATGGATCCGACTATCTCGGAAAGCGGTTCCAGCGCATCTATCACGAGCTGCGGCGTGGGCGGCCTGGTGCCCTTGTAGTCAGGATAAAGCTTGTGCCGGAAAGTCCCTCCGGGCGGGTCGAAGGCCACGGCCATGTGCGTCGGCTTCTCATGCTCTGTGAGCTCGAGGAGAAATTTGGTGAATCCGAAGAGTATCGACGTGTCGACACCCTTCGAATTTATCATGGGCCGTCCGAGGAATGCGTAATACATCTTGAAGATGAGGGCGTGCCCGTCTATGAGGAATAATCTGTCCGGCATAATTTTCAAATATACGAAGAACTTGCGTAATAACGGAAAGGTTTCATTCGTCCGTCCGGCTTTTTTTCAGGCCGTACGCCGGCATGAGGGCTATGATGTATCCTATCAAGGCCGTTCCTGCGGCGGTGGCGGCTATGTCTCCGGCCTTGAGGATGACAGGGTAGGAGTCCGTCATGAAGCCGTGCGGCATGCGGATGAATCCGAATTTCTGCTGGGCGAGCGAAAAGCCCGTGCCTATGACGAGCCCGGCCGCAAGCCCTACGAGGGAAATGAACCAGCCTTCCAGAACGAAGATCCTGCGTATCAGCCGCCCGTCGGCTCCGAGGCAGCGCAGCGTGACCATGTCGTCCTGCTTTTCTATCATGAGCATCGACAGGCATCCGAAGATGCTGAAGGATATTATTATGATGATGAAAATCAATATGAGGAAGATGGCCCCCTTTTCATATTTCATCATGCGGAAGACCGATGCGTTCTGCCTGCGGCGGTCAAGTACCCTGAATTCCGTGCCGAGACGTTCGGACAGGCCGTCCATTATGTAGGACAGGTCTTTTCTGCCGCTTCCTTCCGCGAGCCTTATCTCCACGCATGACACTTCCGATTCGTATTGCAGGAGCTCACGCATGGCTTCTATCGGCATTATGAGCATGTCTCCGTCCACTTCGGCGTTTATGGAAAATACCGATGACGGACGCATGGAAATGGATTTCAGGGATGAAACCGGGTCGGACGGAGAGAAAGTTCCGGTACGCGAGGGATAATATATATCCATTCTGGACAGGAACCTCGGACTCAGATCCAGTTTCCGGGCCAGGCCGGCCGACACGGCGGCCGTAGGAAGCGAACCCTTGTGCAGGGAGAACGTTCCGTCGAGGACATAATTTCTTACTGGGGACTCTTCCTCGAACACCCGGTCCACGCCTTTGGCCATGGCTATCGCCTGTTTGTCGTCGTAATTGATGAAAACGTTGTCGCTCAGCACTTCCGACACCGTGGCGACGCATTCTTGATCATACAGCCAGTCGAAGGCCTCTCCCTCGGGCACGAAGACCTTGCCGTGCACCGGATGCACCGCTATGTCGGGATCGGCCTCGCCGAGACTTTTCTCCATGAGGTCGTTGAACCCGTTGTAAACCGACAGGATTATGATGAGAGCCGCCGTTCCTACGGCCATTCCGGCCATGCTGATTGCGGAAATGATATTTATTACGTTGTGCGATTTCCTGGCAAACAGATACCGTCCGGCTATGAACAGTGGCAGGTTCATTATTTCTTTAGAAGTTCTTCTATATGTTCGGCATAGTCGAGAGAGGTGTCGAGCTGCAGGACAAGTTCCGGCACTATGCGGAACTGCTTGGCGACGATCCTGCCGAGTTCGCCGCGGTACGAGCGGAGATTCTGCCGCAGCGTCTCCATGACGCTTTCCTGCCTGTCGGAGGGGAATATGCTCACGTATACCTTGGCCACCGACAGGTCCGGGCTCACACGCACTTCACTGACAGTCACCATGGCCCCTCCGAAGGAGGCCATGCCTTTGCTCCTGATGATTTCGGCAAGGTCCTTCTGCAGTTCCCTCGCCACCTTGAGCTGTCTGGTGCTCGGTGCCTTTTCCATTGTATGCGGCTATATTATATTGATTATGAAATAATTCTTCTTGCCTTTCTGCACAAGTATATATTTCCCGTCCATTATGTCCCCGGGGCCGATGACGCGGTCTATGCCGCCGACCTTGTCTTTGTTGACGCTTACGCCGCCGCCCTGTATCATCTTGCGGCATTCGCCCTTGGAGGGGAATACGGAGGTCTTCTCGGCGAGGAATTCTATTATCCCGCAGGGGAGTTCGCCTGCCGCCACGTCGAATGTGGGTACGCCGGAGAATACGGCGAGAAAGGTCTTTTCGTCGAGCCGGCGCAGGGCTTCGGACGTGGAGTTGCCGAACAGCATGCGCGATGCGGCAACGGCATTTTCATATTCCTGCTCTCCGTGGCACATTATGGTGATTTCGCGCGCCAGGGTCTGCTGCAGTTTCCTCTGTCCGGGATCGGCGCGGTGTTCCTCTATCAGGGCTTCGACGGTCTCCCTGTCGAGCATGGTGAAGATCTTTATGAACCGCTCCGCGTCTTCGTCGCTGGCGTTGAGCCAGAATTGATAGAATTCGTACGGCGAGGTCTTTTCGGGGTCGAGCCAGATGTTGCCTTTCTCCGTCTTGCCGAATTTGGTGCCGTCGGCCTTTTTGATGAGGGGGCAGGTGAGCGCGAACGCCTCTTTGCCGAGCATGCGCCGTATGAGTTCGGAGCCCGTCGTTATGTTGCCCCACTGGTCGCTGCCGCCGAGCTGCAGGATGCAGTTGTGGTGCTGGTACAAATAAAGGAAGTCATAGCCCTGCATGAGCTGGTAGCTGAACTCGGTGAACGACATGCCCTCGCGCGATTCGTCGGAAAGCCGTTTCTTTACGGAGTCCTTGGCCATCATGTAATTGACGGTTATATGCTTGCCTATGTCGCGGATGAAGTTTATGAAAGAGTAGTCTTTCATCCAGTCATAGTTGTTTACGAGCTCCGCCTTGCCGGGAGCGTCCGAATCGAAGTCGAGGAAGCGTCCGAGCTGCCTGCGGATGCATTCCACGTTGTGGTTCAATGTGTCTTCGTCGAGAAGATTCCTTTCCGCCGATTTCATCGAAGGGTCTCCGATCATGCCCGTGGCGCCGCCGACGAGGGCGAAAGGCTTGTGCCCGCACATTTGCAGATGCTTGAGTATCATTATGCTGACCAGGTGGCCTATGTGCAGGGAGTCGGCCGTAGGGTCAAAGCCGACGTAAGCGGCCTGCGGTCCTTCCGCCAGTTTTTCTTCCGTTCCGGGCATGATGTCCTGGATCATGCCGCGCCATCTGAGTTCTTCTACTAAATTTTTCATTTTGTATGAATGCCGTTTTGTGTCAGCATCCCGGCGGAAAGGCCGGACATGCCGATGCAAAGGTAGCATTTTAATTGTTATTTTCTATCGGATGAATTAAATTTGCGGAATGCAGGGAAACAGGGCAAGAATGCTCCGCAACCCGTGACAAATCAACAATAACCTATCGATATGAGAAAGAAAATAGTTGCAGGCAACTGGAAGATGAACACCACGGTGCCTGAGGGCGTGGAACTCGCCAAGGCGGTGGTCGCCAAGGCTGCCGGAGTGCCTTCCGAAGTAGGACTCGTAATTGCCCCTCCTTTCACCCATCTCGCATGCGTGGCGGAAGTGCTGAAGGGTTCCGGAGTCGGTCTGTCGGCACAGAACTGCGCGGACAAAGAGAAGGGAGCCTTCACCGGCGAGGTGTCCGTTGACATGCTCGTTTCGGCGGGATGCGGATACACCATTCTCGGACATTCGGAGCGCAGGCAGTATTACGGGGAGACCGATGACAAGCTCGTGACGAAGACGAGGCTCGCCCTCGGCGCCGGCCTTTCGGTAATCCTGTGCGTAGGCGAGAACCTCGACGAGAGGGAGCAGGGACGCCAGTTCGACGTGGTGTCGGAGCAGATCAAGAACGTGCTGTATAATTTCAGCGCCGAAGACATGGCCAGGATAATCGTTGCGTACGAACCTGTCTGGGCCATAGGCACCGGCAAGACCGCCACCGCGGAACAGGCCGAGGAAATACATGCGTGCATCCGCAAGGTCCTGGCCGATAAATTCGGCGCCGGCGTGGCGGATGACGTCACCATCCTTTACGGCGGCAGCTGCAAGCCTTCCAATGCGCGTGAGCTGTTCGCTTGCCCCGACATCGACGGAGGCCTCATAGGAGGCGCCGCCCTGAATGCCGACGATTTCATAAAGATCGCACTTTCGTTCTGACGTCCTTATGCCTGCCGTTCAGGGACGGCCGCATATCACGGAACGCACGTCGCGGTCCGACGACTTAGCCGCCACGGCCACGCAATGGCCGCGGCGGTTGTTTTTGCCGGTCATTGCTGCGGAGTGCAGTGATCCATTAAAGCATGCGGTGGTGATACGTCCGCTGCCTTACCCTGTATCGTGATAATATCAAGCTTTGCCATAAATGCTATGGTATCCGTAACATCTTCGAGATAGTCTTGTGCAAAGCTATTAATGGCGCTATGAGATCTATTATGCCGATTCAGACTGGATACGGAATCAACTTCAGCCTAACGGAATGCTGAAAAACCATCCGCAACGAAATGCCGTTCTATAAACAATTGTAGATCTGGACTTATTTCTTCACCAAAGAGCCATACAAAAACGGAGGAAAAACGCTACTGGAAATCTTCCCGTTTAAAACTAAAGGCCTTGGTAAGAGGGAGATCTACAATGAACTCCAGACGGTGAAAGCCTTCCGTAGTCGCATCGCTCACCACGAAGCCATCCGTTTCGACACCACCGGAACAAAGAGCATGGCCGGAATTCGCGCCAACTATGCACTCGTTATCAAATACATTCAGTTCCCGGGCTACCCTGAAACTCAACTGTATTACAGTCTGGACGTCCTTCCGGACAAAATCATGCAAAAGATAGACACCCTGTGAGATTATCTTGGCGCAAAGATCCGATTAATCAAAATATCTGTCGCTTTTTCTATCTGGGTACTTCAGATGGAAATGCCTGTAAGCCGCGATGAAAGAACAGCAAATCAGCCTTGAATGGTAGATGCCCCGATATTGAGACGATATTCCTGATCCATGAATATAAAGTCTTTTCCCAGTTCAAGAATAAACTGCTTCATGTGTTCTACCAAGCCATTTCTCAACCGAGCTTCACTGTGCTTCTTCGGCAAATCAAGAAAATCGACAAATAGCGTGTCTTTGAACAAGACCGGCGCATTGGGATAAGTTTCGAGTAATCCTTTTGACATATTGTCCTTGCTTCCTAATAAAGCAGTATAAGTCTGATTGGAAATGCAACGCTGCATTTCTTTATAAGAAAGATGTTCCTTATTGGCATAGAGGATATAAAATATGCGTTCTTCATTGCTCTTGCAGCGACAAAGAATTTCTATATGATTGGACAATGTAGTCAGTTCCAGTATCTTCGGCATTTGTCCAATTTCCGGCTGGACAATTTGTGCAGTTTTTGGCTGCACAATTACAGATGCCTCTTGTATGGAGCGGCTCGCAGCAATTTGTGCAGACGGCATCTGCACAAATTCAGTGTTCAAATATTTTCTTATTGTTGCTATGAACGTTTCTGATGAATACTCATCATAAAACATTACCATATTGTATATGCTTCTTTTGCTATATCCTTTGATGTCAGGATGTTGAGAACGTATGTGTTCGGATAATTGAGAAACAACCTTATTTCCCCATTCCTCGCTTTTCAATTTAGCCGAAACATAACCTCCCACCTGCCATGCAGTAAGCAACAACGCTTCATTAACAGCTTTGGAGGCATGGCTCTTATGTTGGAGAATAATGTCTATGACTTCTCCGAACTGTTGTTCGATTGATATGGCTATCTTATTGTTCTCCATAGATTTAATTCTCGCTTATGTTTGCCAAGATTGTTTCTGTCTACTAAAAACAGAATCCTTCGCATGGGAGTATATGACAACAGACGGTATGCGGCAAGACAAGCAGTGTATGTTTTGCCTGCACCTGTTGCCAGCACCATCAATGCCCGATTTTGTCCACTACGGAAGCTCTCTTTTCAAGTTCAGTTACCGCCTCATATTGGCAATCTCGCAATCCTTTTTTCTGTAGAGTAGGGAGTCCTGCAAAATAATCGCTTATCCCTAACTGCCTGACTAACTCATAAGGAGTTGGGATAGCCATTATCTGTTTGAAATTTTGTTCCTGTTTGCGGAAATCGCAGAAATACAACTCTTTCCCATTTGAAGTAAAGATAAAAGGCAATGGTTTCTGATATGTCTGATAGATAAAAGGAACACTTTTGGCATATAATGCTGCCTGCTCACATACCTTATCGGAAAGGGCATCTATATCTTCCCTTTTTGCTTCCAGTACACCGACAGCTTTACCATTAATAAAAAGGAAATAATCTGCTTCAAGATTACCTTTTAGTAGCCCTTCCCTTATGGCGACAGCCGTACAGGTCGGTTCATAGTCTTCCCTATTGATTACCTTCCAACCGGCATCAGCGAACCACTGATCTATTTTTTGCCTCGCTTTTTCTTCTGGTGTCATAATCGTTCCTATATTTCTGCATTATCAGAAGTTGCAAACTAAAAAATAAAAAACGTCATTCACGTTCATCCTTGTTTGTTATCAGATCTTTCAAGTCAAATTGAAGAATCTCTGCAATCTGCTGCAGTGTCTCTAAGTTAGGCTGGTGCAATTTATCCTATTCAGTTTCATTCTTAGATGCGATTTTATATGCAAATATAGTGATTTATATTCAACGCACTGCCGCGAAATTTCGTATATTCGCGGTTGAAACCGTGGGGCAGGGACGACGCCGGAGGAACCGGGGTGCGGCCTGTTCCCGAAAACCGAACGAATATGATGACATGGCCGATTCTGCTCACCGTCCTTTCGCTGCTGACCATTCTGACCTATACGTTGTGCGTTTGTATTGAGATTCACGGCATTCCGGCTTCCCTCAGCGTGACGTTCTTCCGGATCAGGCATCCTCTCCGCTTCCAGCTTACATTGGTGGCTACGGCCGGATTGCTGCTTCCCGGACTCCTCGCCGCCGGAGCGCCGCATACCTCCGGACTGGTGATGTCCGCTTCGTCAGGCATGATGCTGATCGCACTGGCTCCGAACTTCCGGAAACCCCGGCAGGAGATAATCCATGTCATCGGAGCCGTCATGAGCCTTGTCAGTTCGCAGGTGTGGATGGTGCTCAACATGTACGTGTGCCTTTGGCTGTGGGCCGTCTGCGTTTCCGCGATTCTCGTTGCAATGCTTTTTCAGAAACGGAAGTCCCTTTTGCAACGTTTCCTCGGCACGCGCCCGCTGTTCTGGATAGAGATTACTTCATTGGTGACGACGTATGCGTCCGTGCTGTGGCGGCTGATAAAGTTGTAGGAAGATGCGGCGCCTAAGTCTTATTTGTTTGTGCCCCGGCAGAGCAGTTCCATGGAGGTGTACTGCGGGGTCATGCCCATGGCTTCATAAAAGGCCCTCGCAGCAGGATTGCACTCCCAAACATGCAGCGTGATATTATGGCAGCCCTGTTCAAGGGCGAAGGCTTTCACATGCTCGAACAGGCTTTTGCCGATGTGCATGCCCCTGGCTTTCTCATGAACGCATACGTCATCGATGTAGAGGGTGCTTATCGGGCGCAGGCTTCCGCCGGATACGTGCTTCAGTTCGCAGAAGGCATAGCCTAAGACATCCCCTTCCTTGTCATATACGAATACGGGGGTATCAGGGTCGGCAAAGATTTCAAGGAGTTCAGTGTCCGTGTATTTTTTGCCCGTTTCATTAAACAGGTCCGGACGGCCTTTGTGGTGAATTGCCAGCACTTGCCGCAGGAGGACGTTCACCGCGTCAAGATCGCGGGCTTCCGCTTTTCTGATTGTGAAAGTGCTCATCGGAGGCGTCATTGTATCTTTTTGCCGAAGGGAAATATGGAATTTATCGCCATCTTGAAATGCTGGAAGCCCCAGGGAATGCCGACGATGGTGATGCAGAAGATGAGGCCGCAGATTAGGTGGACGATCGCTATTTCCCACCACCCGCACAGGATCCATATGAGGTTCATCACTATCGACACGCAGCCTGGCTCGTCCGGCCCGTTCACCAATTTGTGGCCGAAAGGCCAGAGGGCGTAGGTGCCTAATTTGAACAGCTGCGCTCCGAATGGTATGCCGATGATGGTTATGCACATCAGAATGCCGACGAGGTAATATATCAGGGCGATTATGATGCCGCCCAGGACGAGCCAGAGGATGTTGCCTAAGAATTTCATATTTTGTACGGAAAATCATGCAAAATTACTGCTTTTTCTTGAAATTCTATCCGCAGGCCTTATTTTTCCTGTCCGGTATTTGCAGGGAATGAAATATGACATATATTTGCAGCCGCTTTTTCATGGCGGAAAGAGCATGTTTTTGATGTGGGATTGTGAGATAATGACAGGCAATTGAAACACGGTTCGCTTCTTGCCGGAAAGCTGATCGGAATGGTCGGCTCCGATACGAAACTGAAAAGGATGCTCGAGGCTTCGATTGAAGCCGCTGCCGCGATCAATCCGGACCGCGACACCAATCCGGCCCAGACTCTCGAAGAATTTTATGATTACGTGGAATGGTCGTCCGTCACGCTGCCGAGATTCATACTCCGGCTGCCGGAAAGTTCGTCGCTCTACGACCGTATAGATCAAGGTCTTGATTATTTTTATTTTCTTATAGACCAGCCGCTTGCCGAATTGGAGGACGCAGGGTATTATTATCCGTCGGTGCAGTATTATGAACCTTTCCGAGCGTGGGTGGTGGAATACGTGAAAGCCTGGGGCTCGTTCCTGTCTTCCGAAGCGTCGTGGAACGAGGACAGCGCCAGGGCCTTTTATGATGACGTTCAGTTCGGCCTTCCTATGGGCTGGTATGAAGATGCTTCCAACTGGAAGACGTACAACGATTTTTTCGCCAGGCGCCTCAGGGATGATTCGCAGCGTCCTGTAGCGTCTCCCGATGATGCGTCAGTGCTGATTTCCCCGGTGGACGGCGTCCCGCAGGGGACATGGGACATAGATGACGAAGGGTATGTGAAGAAGAAAGGGGGAGTGCTGCTGAAATCGCGCTATTTCGATTATATCCCCAATCTGATAGGTCCTGAATCCAGCTATGCCGAGGCATTCGCCGGAGGAACCCTCATACATGTATTTCTCGATGTCAATGATTATCACCGCTATCATTTCCCGCTTGCCGGCACCGTGCTTGAAATGAAGCATATTCCGGCCGCGGCCGCAGGCGGTGGCGTGTACGGCTGGGACGCCTCGTCGGGCAGGTACGTGCTCGAGTCCCGAGAGCCCGGTTGGGAAACGGCGGAGACGCGTTCGTGTCTCATCCTTGGCACAGACGAATTCGGCCTCGTGGCGATATTGCCCATAGGCATGTCGCAGGTATGTTCGGTCAATTTCTCGGAGGGCATCGAGACGGGATGCAAGGTGAGCAAGGGACAGGAGCTTGGATATTTCCTTTTCGGCGGCTCTGACTTCGTGCTGCTGTTCCAGAGGCAGGTGAAGCTGGAACTCACGCATGCGTTGTCGGAAAACGGGAACTATGCCCATATACTCGCGCGTGCCGAACTTGGAAGGCTGTCGCTGCGCTGAGCTTGGAAAACTGTCGTTGCGCTGAGGCCGGCAATTTCTTGCAGGAACGGTATAAAAAACCTCCCGACGTCTTATGCGACACCGGGAGGTTTTTCGTATTCTGGAGTCATGCTCTTTTAACCGAGCTTCGGACCGGCGGCTACGAGGGCCTTGCCGGCGCGGTTGGACTCATATTTGTGGAAGTTCTTGATGAAGCGTTCGGCAAGATCCTTGGCCTTGGCCTCCCATTCTTCCGGCCTGGCGTATGTGTCGCGCGGATCGAGGATGCCCGTATCAACTCCTTTGAGTTCGGTAGGAACAACGAAGTTGAAATAAGGGATGACTTTGGTCGGAGCCTGGTCGATGCTGTGGTTGAGGATGGCGTCTATGATGCCGCGGGTGTCGCGTATCGATATGCGCTTGCCTGTGCCGTTCCATCCGGTGTTGACAAGATAGGCCTTCGCGCCGCTCTTCTTCATCTTCTTGACGAGTTCCTCGGCGTATTTTGTAGGATGCAGTTCGAGGAAGGCTTGTCCGAAGCAGGCGGAGAAGGTAGGCGTGGGCTCGGTAATGCCGCGTTCGGTACCTGCGAGCTTGGCCGTGAATCCGGAGAGGAAATAGTATTTGGTCTGTTCAGGGCTCAGGATGGAAACCGGAGGAAGCACGCCGAACGCGTCGGCAGACAGGAAGATGACCTGCTTGGCGGCCGGAGCATGCGAGATGGGACGTACGATATTGTGGATGTGATAGATAGGATAAGATACACGGGTGTTCTCCGTGGTGCTCTTGTCAGCGAAATCTATCTTGCCGTCCTCGCCCACCGTCACGTTTTCGAGAAGGGCGTCGCGGCGGATGGCGTTGTAGATGTCCGGTTCGGATTCCTTGTCGAGGTTGATGACCTTGGCATAGCAGCCGCCTTCGAGGTTGAATACGCCTTTGTTGTCCCAGCCGTGTTCATCGTCGCCGATGAGGAGACGCTTGGGATCGGTGGAAAGGGTGGTCTTGCCGGTGCCCGACAGGCCGAAGAAAATGGCGGTGTTCTCGCCTTTCAGGTCGGTGTTGGCTGAGCAGTGCATGGAAGCTATGCCCTTGAGAGGCAGGTAGTAGTTCATCATGGAGAACAGACCTTTCTTCATCTCTCCGCCGTACCATGTGTTGAGGATTACCTGCTCCTTGGTGCTTACGTTGAACGCGATCGCCGTTTCGGAACGGAGGCCGAGCTCCTTGTAGTTGTCCACTTTGGCCTTGGCCGCGCAGTATACAATGAAATCGGGCTCCTGGTCGAACTCTTTCTTGTTCTGGGGGCGGATGAACATGTTGGTAACGAAATGTGCCTGCCATGCGACTTCCATGATGAAGCGCACTTTCATGCGGGTGTCCTCGTTGGCTCCGCAGAAACCGTCCACGACGAAGATCCTTTTGCCCGAAAGCTGTTTTTGGGCGAGCTTCTTGAGGACTTTCCAGTTTTTCTCCGAGAGGGGATGGTTGTCATTGTGATACTCCTCGGAATCCCACCATACGGTGTCCTTGGAGTTCTTGTCCATAACGATGTATTTGTCTTTGGGAGAACGGCCTGTATATACGCCGGTCATGACATTGATTGCGCCGAGTTCGGTCTCCTGTCCTTTGTCGAAGCCTTCGAGCCCGGGCTTCGTCTCTTCATTGAACAGCACCTCGTATGAGGGGTTATAGATTACCTCTTTCACGCCGGTAATGCCATACTTCCGCAGATCTGCTTGTGTCATAATGAATTGAATTTAATTGTTTACTTTATATGAATTACCATGTATAATTCATACAAAAATAGTAATTTTATTTGTTATTTTTGCAATATGCTTCAATGTTTTGTAAGGAAATGCCGGCCTTAGAGATTCTGCGCAGATACTGGGGATACGAGAGTTTCTGTCCGGTCCAGGAAAAAATCATTTCAAGCGCCTTGAACGGCGACGACGTGCTCGCCCTGCTGCCTACCGGCGGCGGGAAGTCCGTATGCTTTCAGGTGCCGGCCTTGGCGAGGGACGGGATAGCCATAGTCGTGACGCCCCTTATAGCATTGATGAAAGACCAGGTGCAGCATCTTGAGGAAATAGGCGTCAAGGCCATGTCAATACATGCTGGAATGTCGCGCCGTGAGGTGGACGCCGCCCTCAACAATGCGGCGTACGGGGATTTCAAGTTCCTCTACGTCTCCCCGGAACGGCTTTCGACAAGCCTGTTCCGCTCGTATCTTGGCCTCATGAAGGTGAATTTCATAGTCGTGGATGAGGCTCACTGCATATCGCAGTGGGGATACGATTTCCGTCCTGACTATCTCGGTATAGGAGACCTGAGGAATGCCGTTGACGCGCCTGTCATCGCCCTTACGGCCACCGCCACCCCGGCCGTCGCGGCCGATATCATGGAGAAGCTCCGCTTCAGGTCGCCGAATCTGATCCGCGGAGGGTTCGAGAGGCCTAATCTGTCGTATGTGGTGCGCCGTTGCGAGGACAAGGCCGGACAGCTGCTGAATATCTGCAACAGCGTTCCCGGCACGGGGATCGTATATGTGCGCAGCCGTGAGAAGGCGGAGGAAACGGCGCGGTTCCTGTCTTCGGCCGGGGCGCCCGCGTCTTTCTATCATGCCGGGCTGGATCCGGACCTGCGCGCCGAAAGGCAGGAACAGTGGAAGTCCGGGGCAATCAGGGTGATGGCCTGCACCAATGCCTTCGGCATGGGGATCGACAAGCCCGACGTCCGCTTCGTGGCGCATCTCGACATGCCGGAGAGCCCGGAAGCCTATTTCCAGGAAGCGGGCAGGGGAGGACGCGACGGGAAACGGTCCTATGCCGTGCTGCTGTGGAACGGGACCGACGTCCGCCGCCTGAAGCAAATAGAGAGTTCGGCGTTCCCTTCGCTGGACTATATCGAGGACATATACCAGAAAGTACATATATTTTATGGCATACCATACGATGCTGGGGAATGGCGGGAACTGAAATTTGACATGAATGCCTTCTGCACGCATTTCAAGCTGTCGAGGGCGCAGGTCTCGCATGCCGTCGGCTATATCGGCCGCGAGGGGCATTGGACACTCAGCGATGACACTGAAATCCGCACCCGCGTCATGATTTCCGTCTCGAGAAACGAACTGTACGGCGTGGACCTTCCGGAGGCCGGCATGGATTCTTTGATAGAAACGCTGATGCGCGGGTACGAGGGCATTTTCTCATATCCGGTGCCCATAGACGAGGCGGCCGTGGCCGTGCGCTGCGGCATAGGCGTGCCCATGCTTCGCCGCATGCTGTACCGCCTTTCGCTCGAACACGTCATCCGTTATATTCCCGGGGACCGGGCCGACATACTTTTGCTGAAGCACAACCGCCTGCGGCCGGGGAACGTGAATCTTTCTCCCAAGCGTTACGCCATGCTCAAAGAGGCTTTCCACGAACGCATGCAGGCCATGCTCGACTATGTGGAGGAAGACGGGAGCTGCCGCTCCGCGTTCCTTCTCCGGTATTTCGGACAGGAGGACGCCCCGGACTGCGGAACGTGCGACGTCTGCCGCGGCCGCGTGAAGCGCGTGAAGGAGCTGGAAGCGTCCCTCGCCTCGTTCATCAGGTCGAGAAACGGGGCTTATACGCTCTCCGCCCTGGCGGCCGAGTTCGGCACCCCGCAGAACGGCTGCGTGACGGACTATCTTTCCGTACTCAGAAAAATGATAGATGACGGCAAGGTGCCTCCGTATTCGGATTAGTCCTGTCCGATGACGAGCCCGTCATAGGCCGGCTGCACCGATGAGCGGATGCCGCGTTCGGAACACATTCTCCGCAGGTCGCGGCAAAAATCCTCATGGCAGGGGAAAGTGTGCGAAAGGTGGGTCAGCCAGGTGTGTTCAGCCCCTGTCGCGTCCGCTATGGACAGAGCCTCGTCAAGGCTGAAATGGGAATGGTGCTTTTTGTATCCGACGGTATTGAGGGTCAAATGCTTCAGTCCCTTTAATTTGTCGAATTCCTCCTCCGGTATCGAACTCATGTCGGTTATGTATGCTATGTCTCCGAACCGGAATCCGAGTACGGGCATCCTGTCGTGGAAGCCGCGTATCGGCACGATGTCGGCATACATCCGGCTTCCCTCCGTCCCGGTGCCGTTGCCGGTGGCCGGCACGGCCCTGCCGACCGCGTTGTCGGACGCCTTCAGGGATCCGTCCTCCTGTTCGAAGAAATATCCCTTGTCATGGATCCATACGAGATTGCCGCCGGATTTGTTGTCGTAGATCCGGAAGGGCCTTTCGTCTATGAGATGGATATGCCATTCAGGCGCGCCGGGGTATTTTTTTTCGGCGAAGGCGTATGAATATTCTTGTCTGATGCTTTTCAGGACCTGTTCTTCGCAATATATCTCCACGGCTTTCCTGTCTATGTAGTTGAGGGCGCGGACGTCGTCGAGTCCGCCGGTGTGGTCCTTGTGGTTGTGTGTCAGCAGCACGGCGTCGAGGTGGGACACCCCTGCGGCGAGCATCTGGGCACGGAAGTCCGGGCCGGCGTCGATAAGGATGTTCAGCCCTCCGTATCCGACCAATGCGGATGCCCTAAGCCTTTTGTCCCTCGGATCGGAGGAACGGCATACGGGGCAGTCGCAGCCTATTATCGGCACTCCCTGCGAAGTCCCCGTCCCAAAGAATGTGAGTCGCGCCCTATCCATGTCTCAAATGATGATTTCGCTGATTTTTCCGACGAGTCCTTTGTCGTACGGCCTTTCGATCCGTATGTAATTCCCCGTGTAGCCTGACATCATGCCGTTTTTTTCTTTCGATTCCCACAGCACTTTTTCAGGCAGGCCGCGGTTGTCTTCGATGAAATCCTCATGCAGGCGGCGGCACAGTTCTTCCAGTCTCGCAGCCCTTTCAGTCTTTATGCTGTCCTGCACCTGATCGGGGAAGGCGGCGGCTCTCGTGCCGGGGCGGGGAGAATAAGGGAAAACGTGTATATATGCCGGCCTTATCCGTTTTTCGAGAAATTCGTATGTCTCCGCGAAAAGGCTTTCCGTCTCCCCGGGCAGTCCGGTGATGACGTCTATGCCGAAAAAGACTTTGGATCTGCCGGGCTTTTCCATTGCAGTGCGTATGGCGTCGATGCGTGAAGCGAAAAGAGCCGTGTCGTAGCGCCTTCCTACGGCTTTCAGGATGATGTCGCTGCCGCTTTGCAGGGGAATGTGGAAATGGGGCATGAATTTCGTGCCCGAAGCGATCCATTCGATTATTTCCGGGGTGACGAGATTGGGCTCTATCGATGAGATGCGGTATCTTTCTATCCCGTCCACGCCGTTGAGCGCTTTCAGCAGATCAAGGAAACTCTCTCCCGTGCTGCGGCCGAAATCCCCTGTGTTGACCCCCGTGATGACTATTTCCCTGATGCCTCCGGCGGCGATTTTCCGGGCCTGCATGACGGCGTCGCATATGGGTATGTTGCGGCTCGTCCCTCTGGCGAAAGGTACCGTGCAATAGGCGCAGCGGTTGTTGCATCCGTCCTGCACTTTGAGGAACGACCTTGTCCTCTCTCCAGAGGAATAGGCGGCGAAAGTGGCCGTATCCTTTGCGGGCTGGCGTCTTCCGTCTCCGGCAAGCATGCTTATGGTGTCCGGCACTACGCGCGCCTTTTCATCGGCCCCGAAAACGAGCTTCACGCCGTCTATGGCGGCCAGTTCGTCGCGTTTCATTTCGGCATAGCAGCCGGTGACGACTATGGACGCGTCGGGGTTGTGTCTGTGGCAGCGCCTTATTATGTTGCGGCATTTGTTTTCGGAATGCGTGGTGACGCAGCAGGTGTTTACAAGATAAACGTCGGCGCGGCCGTCCGGAGGCACGGTCTCGAACCCTCCGGCGATAAAGCCCCGCTCGTATGTGGACGTCTCGGCATAATTCAGTTTGCAGCCGAGTGTGATGAACGCTATTTTCATGACAGAAGGAGGAATACGCACGGACGCTTGCCTATTGCGGGCCTGCAGGATTTCCATTCGTCTACGGTTTTGGTGCGGATGAACATGTCCGGCATCGTGATGTCGGCGGCTATGCACACTCTGGTGCCGCCCCTGCATGTCTGCAGGATGTCGGCGAGCATGGCGTCGTTGCGGTACGGTGTCTCGATGAAAATCTGGGTCTGTCCGTTCGCCGCCGAACTGCGCTCCGCACGCCTGAGCGCGGCTCTCCTTTCCTCCGGCTTGACCGGAAGGTATCCGAGGAATGCGAAAGACTGCCCGTTCAGGCCTGAAGCCATCAGGGCGAGCATGATGGATGACGGGCCGGTCATGGGGATCACGTCGATGCCGCTGCCGTGGCAGAGGGCCGCGAGCTGCGCACCCGGATCCGCGACCGCCGGCAGTCCGGCCTCGCTTATGAGACCTGCGTCCCGGCCGCCGTCGAAGATATGCATCAGGCTTTCCACGTCGGCCTGCGTACTGTGTTCGTTCAGCTCATGGAATTCGAGTTCATCGATATGCCCCTTCAGCCCGGCGCGCGACAGGTATCTGCGCGCGGTGCGCACGTCTTCCACCACATAGACGCGTATGTCTTGCATGAGCTCCAATACCGGCGCCGGGATCACTTCCGACGGCTCGCAATCCCCGATGGGGGACGGTATGAGATACAGTCTGCCTTTGGTCATTGGTTTTCGCTCCTTATTATTTTCCCGTCTTCTCCTATTCTCAGCGTCACCCTTTCGGCGCTTCTGCGGGACGCTTCACGTCTGCTTTCCTGTTCGTTCTTTTCTCTCCGAGGCCTGAAAAGATCCCGCAGGTATTGGCGTATGCCGTAGAATTCCTGCTGGAAAGATATGCCGGCCCCGTTGCGCTGCGATACGTCGAGATAGTTGGTGTATTGGTCGGCGGACCGTGAAAACAGGTTTACCCTGAATGTGCCGGGCCTGTCCACCTTTATTTCTATTTCAAGGTCTCCGACCACCTGCGAGGATGAGTACGGGCCGTAGTTTTTGTTGCCGATGGTGCCGTTGACGACCACCCTGTTGTTGAACAGCTGCGTGGACACGGCCAGGTCGAATATGTCCTGCCCCTTGTCGTTGGATTCGTAGGAGAGGCCGAGGTCCAGCGGAATGTCGAGCTTCTGGAAAATGGTGTTCAGCTGGCTCGCCATGATCTCGGTGACGTTGATGAGGCTTGTGTTGTTGACGATTCCCGACTCTTCGGACGGCAGGAAACTGTTGGCCACGAGCAGGGATATGAACTGCTTCTGTACCTTGTCTTCCGTATTGAGGGCGCTTTCCACGCGTCCGAGCGTGGTGGGATCGAGGTCCGGTACGTTGATGGAAAGATCGAGCTGGGGATTGCGCAGTTTGCCCCGCACTCCTATCCCGCATTCCACGGTACGCCTCGACGATATGCTTGACGTATCGGCGAGCAGCGCCGTAAGGGAACTTTTGGTGCGGTACATGCCGCTGATGTCCAGGTCGCTGTCCATTATGTCCCCGTTGAAGCGTATTGAGCTGCCGTCCTGTATGGTGAAATCGCGGGACACTATCCCGAGGACGGAAAGGTGGTAGTTCCCGGAGCTTATCACGTAGTTCCCGTTAAGGCTGAAGATGTCCTTCGAAGGGTTTACGGCTATGTCGATGACTCCCGAGCCGGAGCCGGTGAGTATGTTGCCTGTGGATTTGTCCACTTCTATCAGGGCTGTGAGGTCGGGCGTGGCGTTCACCCTCAGGTTGACGGACAGCCCGGACCCTGATTTCTTGGCTCTGTCGAAGGTCCGCATGAGCTCTTCGTAGGGGTCGGTCCGTATTTCGCCGAGGTCTTTCGTGAAGGAGAGCAGGTTGCCGCTGCGGGTGATGGCCGAGCTGCCGAGAGGGATGTGAATCTGTCCGGCGCGGCCCGATGTGGAGGCGTTGATGTCGAGCCTGACGGCGTTGAGCGGGCCTGAGATGCCGATCCTGCCAGATGCGGATATGTTGCCGTAGAAGTTCGCGTTATCGGCGGACCGGGTGTTCAGGCATTCCATGTTGCGGAATACCGCCGACGCGTCTATGCCCATGTCGCTGAAACCGTTGAACTGCAGTGTCCCCCTGAATATGCCGGTGCCGTCGAACCGGTCTTTCAAGGCCATGTCGTCGAAATGGACTCCGTAGTCGTCGAGATGGAAGGCTCCCTCGACGCCGTAAGGCACTTGGGTGAAGCCGAGAACGAAGCCTGCATCCGAAAGGCGCGTGTCCTGGCTGGACAGATGTATGTCGTTGAACCGGCCCGATGCGCGCAGCCGCCCCGAAAGTCCTCCGTGCATTTCGCTGAACAGCGAAGCGAGGACTGGTCCGGCGAAGCCGATGTCGAAATTGTCGAACGCTACGTTGACGTCCAAGGATTTGTCGGCGGGCTTTACCCAGCCTCCTGCGTTGAGCGGCAGCCTGCCGTCCATTTCTTCGCGTGCGGCGACGGAGAATCTTTCATTGTCCGCGTCCCATAGGCTTGCGAAACGCAATGTGCCCGCTTCTTTTCCGGCAATCTCGGCATTTTCGAGGGAAATGTTCGCGAGCAGGCCGTGCGCAGGTTCGGCGGGAGAGGTGACGAGCACTTTTCCCGATGCCCTGCCTTGAAGCCCGAAGTCCTGTTTCAACGCTTTGTTGAGTACATTGACGTCGAAGTTGTTTACAAGGAGTGAAAGAGTGTCGCTCCTGTCTTTGGAAAAGCCGCCCTGCAGGCTGACGGACTGTCCGCTGCACAGCGCGGTGAAGCCGTCTATGCTTATGCCGTCTCCGGAATACGCTATGTCTGAAGATGATATTTCCCACCGCCCGGCATCGAAATAAAGCGTTGAAGGCATTATCCTGGCCTTTGCCGCAAGGCTGTCGCCGGAAGCGCCCGTTTCCCCCTTTATGTTGATCGTCCCCCTGCCGTCTTCTTCGGAACCGTTGTCGAAAGAATATGACAGGCCGAAACGCCCGCCGGACGTGAACAGGCCGAGTCTGTTGTCCCTGAGGCGCAGGCTGCCGGCCTTGATTTCCGAACTGGCGATGTCAACGCCGATGCTGTCCGTGACGCTGATCGCCCTGACGGTGACGTCGCGTATGTATTTGTCCATGTACGCAAGCCGTCCGGACGACAGGCTGCCTTCTGCGATGCCGTTCCCGCCGAGGCTCAGCTTCAGCAAAGTGCTGTCCGCTATGTAGATTCCGGGCATGACGAAAGACAGCAGCTCCCGCGTGTCTTTGAGGCGTATTTCCATGTCGTAGTCTTGGCCTCCTGCCGGTTCCTGTCCTGCCGTCAGCCCCCTGATGCCGGCCAGCATCGCCCCCAATGAGCCGCTTCCCCTGAATCTGCCTTCGGCGAATGAAGAGCTGAACCGTATGTTTTGTATATTTTCGTTGGCATAGGACTTTATGGAAACGGTGCCGATGTCATGCCGGCCGGCGTCGTTTTCGAGCATTATGTCCCCGACGGAGACGTACCCGAGGATGTCGCCCCTTGAGGTGCGGGAAAAATTGGCTTCGCTCTGCAGAGATACTTTGGAAACGCCTCTCTTGTCTATGTTCAGGGCGTTGAGGTCGGCGTAGGCTATGTCGGCGTTGAAGCGGTATGCCTCTTTCGCGGCGCCGCCGGACAGGTCAAGCCTGCCGTTGAAATCGAAGTCGAGGTTGGGATCTTTGCCGCTTATGCTGCCGTCAAGCAGGTTGCCGGCGAAAGTCCCTTTGCCCCTTATTCCGGAATAGTCGTAGCCGAGCAGGTTCAGCCTGGATATGACTATGGAGTCTACGCCGATTTCGGGAGAGCCCTTTCCGAGCCTTGCCTCGAGCGACGTCTCCGCCGTGAGTTCCCCGATGAAGTCTTTTCCGATGATTTTTCCTATGTCAAGGCCGTCGGCGGCGACATGGCCGTTGATGACCATGTCCCGTGTTTTGTCCGTGAGATTGCGCAGGAATACATTTGCGTCGAGCATGCCTATGCCGGAATGCAGCCTTCCTTTTACGGACAAGGCGTTGAGCGGGCCTTTGCCCGTGCCTGTGAATGTGAACGCCGCTCCTTCGGCTATGTTTCCGAGGCTGATTTCTTTGCCTTTGGTCCAGCCTGAAATGAATTTGCCTATGCCTACGGCGGTGAATCCGAACGATCTTACGTCCGCGTCGATAGCGAATTTATCTATTTTCGGCAGGCCGCGGAGCAGCACCGATATGTCGCCGCTCACCCCGCTGTTCAGATCCTTGAATTTCAGGCCGTCTATGCGCATGTCGCAGAGCGGGCCGGACACCTTTCCTTCTATCTCGCCGACGAACGGGTTGCCTTTCAGCGCCGGAGCGAAATATGCTATGGCCGCGGCCGAAATTACAGACGGAGCGATGCGGCCTTCTATGACTACTCTGTGCTCGAAGTCACGGAAAGGAGCCTTTCTGTAATAGGACATCCTGAACGAGGGCATATATATATGGCTGCCGTCGCCCAAGTGCATTTCCAGGTTTTCCACTATTGTGGCTCCGTGCCCTACGGAGGTCTCGCCTGACGCACGTTCTATGACGAGCCCGCTCTTTTCTTTCGCCGTCAGCATGTCGACCGCTCCCGACATCACTTTTCCTTTCATGCGGAGGCGGCGGCCTTTGGCCGATGCGGTTACGTCGAGGTCGTCCCATAATATGCCGCCGGCGGGCCTGTCCGCGGCACTGTTCCTCATTTTTATGCGCCTGTCTATGTTGATGAGGCGGAACCGTACGTTTTCCGCCTCCACTTTGTCGGCATAGAATATGTTTCCGGGCTCTTTCAGGCTGTCTTTCGCCGGTTTCTCCTGCATGCGGAACACCCTTTGCAGGTTCGAAACGAAAGTCCTTGCCGTCGCGGGATCATATTCAGGCTCCGTGACAAGTGTCATGGATGCGTCGCTTACCTTTATTCTGCCGAAATAAAGCCCTTCTTTCCTGAAAAGTCCTTTCAGGGACATGGATGCGGTGATGTATCCGGCATGGAAAAGCGTATCCTTCGGGACATAGGACGTATCGCCGGGGTAGGCGGCGGGGTTGCGGTCAAGGATGGTCATGTCCTTTATCACTGCCGCGCTGAAAGGTTTTATCAGGATTTTCCCTATGCTTATGTCCCCGTCTATTTTGTCTTTAAGCCGCTCTATGGCGAAACGCGCGACGCGGCTCTGTACCGCCGATGACTGCAGGGCGATGAGGGCTCCTGCAAGCATTGTCAGCAAGGCTGCGGACAGTATTCCCGTTATTCGGCGCTTTCCCACGACAGGCTTTTTTTGAAATGAACAAAGATAGTACAAAAACAGGTAAAAGAGAAAGGCATGGCGATAAATCGCCGATTTGCTATCTTTGTACTTTATTTTGGAAAAATATGGCAGATATAATACTCGGAATAGAGTCTTCCTGCGATGACACTTCCGCCGCCGTCATACGCGACGGATGGCTGCTTTCAAACGTGATAGCGGGGCAGCAGGTGCACAAGGACTATGGGGGAGTGGTGCCCGAACTGGCCTCCAGAGCCCATGAACTGAACGTGGTGCCCGTGGTGAGCCAGGCTCTCGCCAAGGCCGGCGTGAAGGCTTCCGAGCTGACTGCCATAGCGTTCACACGCGGCCCGGGACTGCTCGGCTCATTGCTTGTAGGCACTTCTTTCGCCAAGGGCCTGTCCCTTTCCCTCGATATCCCGATGGTGATGGTGAATCATCTGCAGGGCCACGTCCTCGCCAATTTCATCAGGCAGGAAGGGGCTGAGGACAGGCGGCCTTCGTTCCCGTATCTGTGCCTTCTCGTATCCGGAGGCAATTCGCAGATAGTCAAGGTCGCGGGCCCGCTTGAATATGAAATCCTCGGACAGACCATAGACGACGCGGTGGGAGAGGCTTTCGACAAATGTTCCAAGATTCTCGGCACAGGCTATCCCGGAGGGCCGGTAATCGACCGCCTTGCCGGGCTCGGCGATCCGGAGCGTTTCAAGTTCGCCAGGCCGCGGGTTCCCGGCCTCGACTACAGTTTCAGCGGCGTGAAGACTTCGCTGCTGTATTTCGTGCGCGACGGGATGGCCCGGGATCCGCAGTTTATTGAAAAGAACAGGGAAGACGTATGTGCCGGCTTCCAGAAGACATTGATAGACATATTGATGGATAAGCTCGTAAAGGCTTCCGCCATGACTGGCATAAAGGAGATAACGATAGGCGGGGGAGTTTCGGCCAACGGCGGGCTGCGAAGGCGTATCGAAGAGACCGGCCGCCGCTTGGGGTGGAATACCTATCTGCCTGAGTTGAAGTTTACTACTGACAATGCCGCCATGATAGCCATGGCCGGGTATTTCCGCTATCTCGCCGGAGAGAGGACTCCTCTTGACGTGGCGCCCGTGTCAAGACTTGCCGATTATTGATATGAAAGAGTTCGAAATGTCCGCCGCGATGGGACGGGAGCTGAAAGAGGATGAAATGCGCGCCGCGGCGGCGAAAGCGCTGGGCGTGCCTTTGGCAAAGGTGGGGAAGGTGCGTGTCGTGCGACGCTCCGTGGATGCGCGCCGGGAGATATTGTACCGTTACCGCATTGAGGCTTTCCGCGAGGGAGAGCCCTTTGAGGAATATACGGCTCCGGAATACGGGGACGTGCGCGGCGCGGAGCCCGTGATAGTAATAGGGGCCGGCCCCGCCGGACTGTTTGCGGCGCTGAAATTGCTTGAGCGCGGATTCAGGCCCGTTATCCTTGAGCGTGGCAAGGACGTGCACCGGCGCAAGGCGGACATGGCGAAGCTGTCCACTGCAGGTATCGTCAATCCCGATTCAAATTATTGTTTCGGCGAAGGCGGGGCCGGAGCGTTCTCCGACGGGAAACTGTATACGAGGTCGTCCAAGCGCGGCGATATCCGGGAAGTCCTGCATCGGCTCGTCGATTTCGGCGCGGATCCTTCCGTCCTCGTGGACGCTCATCCGCATATAGGGACCGACAGGCTTCCGGCCATCATGGAGAACATACGGCATTGCATCGAGGCGCACGGAGGTGAATATCATTTCGACACTCGCGTCACCGACATAGAGAAGGACGGGGACGTGCTGAAGGTAATAGCCGATTCACGGGCGGAAGGCGTCGGCGGGCATGTCGTTTTTTCGGCCGGAAACGTCATATTGGCAACCGGACATTCCGCGAGGGACGTCTACGGATTGTTCCGGCGCAGAGGCTGGGCCGTCGAAGCTAAGGGATTCGCGCTCGGAGTGCGGGTGGAACATCCCCAGTGGCTTATAAACAATATACGTTACCATGGCAGATACCAGCCGTTCATGCCCGCGGCGGAATATTCTTTCGCGGTGCAGGTGGACGGCAGGGGAGTGTTTTCGTTCTGCATGTGCCCCGGAGGCATACTTGTGCCGTCCGCCACGGAGGCCGGCACCGTCGTCCTAAACGGCATGTCCAATTCGGAACGCAATTCCAAGTGGGCCAACGCCGGAGTCGTTGTGCAGATCGAGCCGGGCGATGAACCGGAGGAATACAGGAGCGAAGGAGCCTTTTCACTGCTCGAGTTCCAAAGGGACGTGGAGCGCAGGATGTATGAATATGCGGTTTCCCTGGCACGTCCGAGGCAGGAGGTCAATCCTTTGAGGGCTCCTGCGCAGCGCATGGTGGATTTCTGCCGCAGGACGGTATCTTCCGACCTGCCGAAGTCTTCCTATCATCCCGGCACGGTTTCCGCCCCTTTGCACGAAATCCTGCCCGATACGGTGGCGTCGCGTCTGCGCAAGGCCTTCCCGCTGATAGGCAACAAGCTCATGCACGGCTATTACACCAATGATGCCCTGCTGCTCGGCGTGGAATCGCGCACTTCTTCGCCCGTGCGCATACCCCGTGATCCTGAAAGTTTTCAGCATGTGGACGTGCCCGGCCTGTACCCCTGCGGAGAAGGTGCCGGGTATGCCGGAGGAATAGTGTCTTCGGCGATGGACGGCATCAACTGCGCTTCAAAAATCTGAAAAAAATTTGTAATACAAGGTTTTTTATTTATTTTTGCAGCCGTTTCGGAGAAATGCTGGGTTCGTATAACGGTTAGTACTCAAGATTCTCAATCTTGCAATAGGAGTTCGATTCTCCTACCCAGTACAAGGGTGGCGAAAGCCCCCGAATGAAGAGAGCGTTGCGTAATGGCGGCGCTTTTTTCATTTCCGGCGGGTTGGAGTCCAATTGGTGGAGTTCAGTTTTATTTGCCGTTCAGAAAATAATCACTATATTTGCACAAAAGGAAGGCAAATCCGAAATCTGCGTAGTTCAGTCTATTAGCGTCGGTGAGTCATCCTTTTTTCTTTTTATACATGGTGCTGGCTGCGAGTTCGTGACGCCCAAGCCGAATCTCTTCCACATAGAATGTAATCCCATCAGCCATCGTCTTGGTATAGATGATGACATCTTGTCCGCGCTTGTTCTTCTCCGTTGCCAGTGCCTCATAAGAGGAAACTATTTCCGGAATCCGCATCAAATCATCATTCGTAATGGGAATCTGTCCGCGAAGGGCTTCCTTTGGCAAACCATGAGTTTTGATGGCATGCCGGACGGCACTATTATCCAAAGTATGCTTGTAGGTATCATCAATAACGATGCCCAGATCTTGGAGATCGTTGACCAGTGCTTGGCTTGCCGTTGAAATAACTCGTTTGAGGAGCGTATCTTTTGTGATGAGGGCCTTGGCAATAAAATCTTTCAACTCGCCCTCATAATATGTGAATAAGTCTGACATAGAGCGTCGTGTATTAGGATTGTAAATTTACTGAAATATCTTCAACTGACCGCGTTCTCTTCCGCGTTCCGAAGATCTTCTTCCGCTACTTCTTCGTCAACTTCGGCAGCGGTGTAGCTACTACTAATTTACTAAAAATCTGCATATTGCGCAACTTTTTCATTTATAAATCCTTAAAATTCTAATTCAACCTACGAGTATTATATAGTTATATGTAGTTAGTAATAATTCACTGAGAAGCTGTTTTGAAATTATACAAAAAATCTGTTAAGCATAATCTGGACGCAGGCCAGCTGGACCATAGCCTC
>CANPZS010000010.1 GCA_947588835.1 uncultured Bacteroidales bacterium
CAACAGGGGAAAAACAACATGGGCAAACGTCTCTCGACGAGTGTATACTGTTGGACGCCCTAAATTGACCACTAACTAAAGCATTAGTTTGATTTGAAGATAGTAGTAGAGAACATCCGTGTCATATAATGTTTGAGACGAATGTCTTGAACAGGAATGTTTTGAAAAAGGTTGTAGCGATACAACCTTTTTGCGTATATGGTCAGCACGTATCTTGAGAGCAACAACATGCAGGACGTTCTTGCCGTGCAACAGGAGATAATCCAACTCTATAAGAAAGACATCGCCAAGTACGACCCGGACAACAAGCTCTATATTGAGGAAATCTTCAATTTGATTCCGCCGGAACTCAATGCCAGGAACAAGCGTTTTATCTTGAAGCGCCTGAACGAAAATGCGAAATACGGGCGCTACGAAAACAGCTTTCTATGGCTAAAAAACGCAGGGGTTGCGTTGCCCGTATACAATGTTGAGGAGCCCAAGGTACCTTTGCTGCTGGCCCGGTCCCGTAACCTTCTCAAGCTTTTCCTGAACGATGTCGGCTTGCTGGCCGCCCAATATGCCGACGGCATCCAGATGCGGATCCTCAAAGGCGACAAGGACATCAACTACGGTTCCATCTATGAGAATGCCGTGGCCCAGGAGCTCGTTGCGCACGGTATATGGCCTTGTTACTACAACAGCAAGAAAAGGGGAGAGATTGACTTTCTCGTTGAGCAGAATGGCAAGGTGCTTCCTATCGAGGTCAAATCCGGAAAAGACTATACATACCATCGGGCCCTCTCCAACATGATGGATTGCGAAGATCATGATTTCTCCGAGGCGGTAATCCTGATGAATGACAATCTATCCGTCGATGGGAAATATGTCTATGCCCCGATTTATATGTCAATGTTCATCGTTAAGACAGAAATATCTGTTCACACGTATCATGTGGATCTTTCCGGGTTGAAATAAAGGCAGAACCATTACGGAACTTTTCAATATTTCGACCAGTCGACCCACAGATTTTTGTCGTACCGCCAACTGTCCTGAAAGGCATCCGGAAGAATCTTGTCGGAAAAGACCGCCATGATCGATCCTGCCGTCGTGGTTTTGAGGCAGTTCGCATATCCCTCCGGCACGCACACGAGACGGCTCCGCTCATCGGACAGCCGGAAAATTTCCGGCTTCAGGTCGGGCGACGGATGCTCCCAGTCATCGATTTTGACGCAGGCCAGCGTGAAATCCCCTTTGACGCATGAGAACCATTTGCGCTCATGCTGATGTCCATGCCACCCCCGCACGACCGAAGGGTCGGGATGACAAATGAAATAGCAGCGGCGCACGCCGTCGAAATGAAAGTCATTCAACGAATTGATGCGTCCCCGCTCGTCCCGAAAAACTTCGCCTTCGATGATTTTTATTTCTGACATTTCTGACATAAACTTTTCTTTGCTATTGCTCCGGACAATATCCATTCCCGTCGGGCAACTTCGCCTTTTTCATGGACTGATCCGCCGTTCGGCGTCAACTTCTTGCCGGTTCAATCGGCTGCAAATATACGGCATAAATAGCAAAAACAAGCGCGGGACTTTAAAAACAGGAATTGCCGCAAAAATGTTAACTTTGCACAGGATCGGAAAATGAAGAATTTTGCAGCCATAGATTTCGAAACGGCAAACGAATGCCGTACAAGCGTCTGTTCGGTGGGCGTCGTGGTCGTGCGGGGCGGGGAAATGACCGACAAGTTTTACAGCCTCATCCGCCCCGAGCCTGATTATTACCGTTGGTTCTGCCGTCAGGTGCACGGACTTTCCGATGCCGATACCTGCGACGCGCCGCTTTTTCCCGACGTATGGCGGAAGGTCGTGCCGCTCATTGCGGGGCTGCCGCTGGTGGCGCACAATGCCATGTTCGACGAAGGCTGCCTGCGCGCCGTGTTTCGCGTATACGGCATGGATTATCCGGATTATGTGTTTTATGACACCTTGCAGGCGTCGCGCAGGACTTTCGGCAAAGCCTTGCCGAATCATCAGCTGCAAACATCCGCCTGTGCCTGCGGCTATGATTTGACGGCGCATCATCATGCCCTTGCCGATGCAGAAGCATGTGCCGCCATTGCCCTGAAGATTTTATAAATTAACCACGAAAATATTGCAATGCAATGCTTTACGTGGTTGAATGGTGACTCGCGAAACTGCGGACAAACCGAATATTCCTCTTTTATATCTGAAAGGAAATAGAAGGTCACTCCAGCGCGAGGGCGTCTATAAGCGCAAGTTCCTCTTCGGAAAAGGCCGTGTTCTCCAACGCCTTCAGGTTGTCCTCAATCTGCGCCACCGAACTGGCACCGATGATCACCGTCGTCACGCGGCTGTCGCGCAGCAGCCACGCCAGCGCCATTTCGGCCAGCGTCTGCCCGCGCTGCCGGGCAATGTCGTTCAGGCCGCGGATGCGTTCAGTCATAGCAGCGGTCAGGACATCGCTCCGCAGCGAGCGTCCCTTGGCCATACGCGAATCCTGCGGAATCCCGTTCAGATATCGGCCGGTCAGGAGCCCTTGCGCCAGCGGCGAGAAAGCCGCGAATCCAGCGCCCGATCCGGCGGCCAGCGACAGCACTCCGGACGTATCGGGTTCACGATAGAAGATGTTGTATTTGTCCTGAAACAGCAGGCAAGGAACATCGCGCTCGGAAAGGTAGCGAAATGCGAAACGTTCCGCCTCGAGAGGATAGCGCGACAGTCCGGCATACAAGGCCTTGCCGCTGCGAACGATATCTACCAGCGCCTGAAGCGTTTCTTCAAGCGGGGTTTCGGGATCATAGCGGTGCGAATAGAAAACATCCGCATAATCGAGCTTCATGCGCCTCAGGCTTTGGTCGAGACTTGCCATGAGATATTTGCGCGATCCCCAGTTGCCGTACGGCCCGGGCCACATGTCGTACCCAGCCTTGGTGGCGATGAAAAGCTCGTCACGGTAGGGGAGGAATGACCGTCTCATCAGGCGTCCGAAATTCTCCTCCGCGGTCCCGTAGGCCGGCCCGTAGTTGTTGGCCAGGTCGAAGTGTACGATACCGTGGTCGAAGGCATAGTGAGCCATTTCCTGCACTTTGGAAAAGGTCTGCTCGCTGCCGAAATTGTGCCACATGCCCAGCGACAGGGCCGGCAGTTGTACGCCGCTGCGTCCGGCACGGCGGAAAATCATGCCGCTGTCATAGCGCGACGGCGACGGCTGATAAACGGGTTCGATCATAACAATCCGATTTTAGATGTTTCTGCACAAAGCATTTACTTTATATCCGATTCTGAAGCCTATTGCAATACCGGTGTTCCGTTTTTGTTCCGTTCATAAACGAAACAAGCACCCGCATTGCTGTAGGTGCTTGTTTTTCTCTGTGGGAGTGGAGGGAGTCGAACCCCCGACCCTCTGCTTGTAGGGCAGACGCTCTGAACCAACTGAGCTACGCTCCCTTTTCAGCCTTTGCCGCCTTGCTTATATTCAAGCGCGCTGCAAAGGTATGAAAATAATGTCAACCGTCAAAATTATTCGACGGTTATTTCTATGGAAGCAGGGAACAGCCGTTCGGGATCAAAGTATTCCGCACAGCTTGTCACGATATCCTTCAGAGTCAGAGTGAGGGTGTTGTTGAATTTTTCCTTGCCGTTCACGACGATGCTTACCGGTTTGGAAAGGTCCACCAGCTCGTCGTTCAGATATACGACGAGGCGGCCTTTGGTGGCCGGCACGTAGGTCTTGGTCTCCCCGATGTTCATTTGCCATTGCCCGTCGCTTTCGACCTGCGTGACGTAATTCCCCGGCTGGACGGTGACCACGTTCACATTCAGATTCACCGTGTTTCCTTCGATGTTCATTTCGTAGCAGGAACGTACGAACTCATCCGAATCGTCCGTCGAACGCTCCTTGACATAGAGGTTGTAGAACCCGTCGCGGAAGGCCGCACTTTCGTCGTTGACGTTGCCGAGCGACAGATTTTCCCAATAAACGTATTTCGGATGCGGGTGGCGGGTGAAATCCTTGAGCCACGGCGTCGTCACTTCATAGTCGCACCAATGGTCATAGTCGGGCTGCAGATCTATTTTATGTACGTAGTATCCGGGATGCGCCGTCTGAAGGGAATCGAACTGCTCCTTGGCCCTTTGCGTAAGGAGCTTGCGTCCGTACCATGTGTCTTTTTCTCCGGTCTGCAGGCAGAAGGCGATGGAGGCGCAGTTCTCCGGCGGAGCATAGAACATTTGCTCTCCTCCGGCTATCGGGCCGGCGCCCGCAATGTAATCGGCATAGAACGACGCCAGTCTCTGGCTGCCGTACGCGCCCTCCGAAATTCCGAATATATAAATCCGGTTCGGGTCGATGTCGCCGGATATGAATGCCTGACGGAACAGCCTTTCCCAAGCCTGCTGCCTCGTGGGCTGATACCACCGGCATCCGGTCCCGCCCTGCGGGCTCCGCGGAATGAAGTATACCGACGGTGCGTCATCGAAATAATAGGCCCATTGGTAGGTGACGTCGAATTCTTCCTGGTTGTCTCCGGAGCCGTGCAGATCCAGAAACAGGGGATAACCATCCCGCGGCTTGGAGCCTTTGTAGCCGTAGAAAAACTTCATATTTTCGCTGCCGAGTTTCCATGTGCCTGACACCGGAGCCGTTTCCGAATGGTCGATGGCACGCAGACTCGGAAGCTTGTCTTCATCGAATTCGGCGTTGGCGATTTTCCATACGTCCCACACGAGCTGGGCAACGCCTTTCAGATCTGTGGCTTCCACAATCTTCGGATCCGCATACTCGGCCTTGCGTCCTGCAAGCACCGCGGCGAAGTAATCTTCCATGGCCGGGACGTCGATTCCGTAATCATTGTTTACAAGCTCTTCATAATTGCCGGGCTTTTCGGGTTTGTCGGGCTTTTCGGGTTCTTCGGGCTTTTCTTCTTCAGGAGGTACAGGCTCGGCCGGCTTCTTTCCGGAACAGCCCGGAATGACCGCCGCCATCATGGCCGCGGCAAAACAATAAATGAAAAATTTTTTCATACATCCATGTGTTTCCGCAAATTTATGCAATTTTCTTCAAACCTGACAAGACATTACGTCAAAAAATTGCGCTATGTGCCGTCACCTCAATACTTTCTGAAATGCGATGCGGGGAGTCCCGTCCCGGCAAAAGATGATGCCGCAGCGTTGGAAGCCAAGACGGTTCACGGCCTCAAGCATGGGGCGGTTGTCGGCATGCGTGTCGAGACGCAGATTGTCGGTGAAGGCGGAACAGAAATCCACGCAGGCCTTCAGCATGCCGGAGCGTCTGCCGTTGGTCCCTATGCGGTGAATCGTCCCGTACGGCCTGTCGTTCAGCCATGCTCCGTCCATTATCGTCGAATATGTAGGGTCCTTGCCGATGATGAACGCAAAAGCCATTACGATTTCCCCGTCCGGGGTTTCGCCGATGTATCCGTTGCCGGACATGATGTCGCCGAGCACGTCTTCCCGCGCCGGATATCCTCCGGCCCATTGGCTGAAATTGCCGTTGGCGCGCATGAACCTGCGTGCCGAGTCATATACGGACAGGATTGAGTCGATGTCCGCCGTATTTGCTTTCCGTATAGTTATTCCGTCCATATTTGCCGTGCATTCAGAGTTTTGGCGTCAATATATAAAAAAAAGCTGTCGACGCTCACGCGCGGACAACTCTTACTAACCACATAATTAATAACACTAAAACTAATAACCAATAGATCAAGTCATGAGAGAACCTCATTTCCTCAACCCGATACAAAGGTACTGCAATTATTTTAATTTGCAAATTTTTTCAAAAGATTTTTAATTAAATTTTTTAATAAAAATGTAAATCGCAATAATTCAACGATTTATCTATTAGTGCAAATTCTCATGTGCTTGAGTGACAAAGAATAAAAGAACGAATTTGCGCAAGTTATGTGACAGGAATAAATGCCTTTGAGCGGTTTTCATTACAAAAATGAAGCAAAAATCGCTTTTCACTTCATTTTTGTAAGTCAAATATTTTTATCTTCCTGAAGCTGAACGGATGTCATAGGGCGCCGTCACGTGAGAGCTTCGCCTTCAGCCGTGCAATCATGTCAACGGTCATCGCATCAAGGTCATATTCAGCCTTCCAGCCCCATTCCTCTCGTGCGCAGCTGTCGTCCATTTTGTTCGGCCATGAATCGGCGATAGCCTGTTTGACCGGATCCGGTTCGTAGCGCATCCTGAAGCCGGGCACGTATTCGCGGATTTTTTCATACAGCATCTGCGGCTCAAGGCTCATGGAAGCTATGTTGAAAGAATTGCGGTGGCGCAGGCGAGACGGATCGGCCTCCATTATTTCAATGGAAGCCCTCAATGCGTCAGGCATGTACATCATGTCCATATAGGTGCCGGCGGCAAGTGGGCATACGAACTCTTCTCCGCGTATGGCGGCATAGTAAATTTCCACGGAATAATCGGACGTGCCTCCGCCGGGGAGGGTGACGTACGAAATCAGGCCGGGGAAGCGCACCGAACGGGTATCCACGCCGTATTTGACATGATAATAGTCGCTCAGGAGCTCAGTGGCCACCTTGGTGACGCCGTACATGGACGTAGGCCTCTGTATGGTGTCCTGCGGAGTGTCGTCGGCCGGAGTGCCGGGACCGAAGGAGCCTATGGAACTTGGCGTGAACACGGAAATCCCTTTTTCTTTCGCCACCTCAAGAACGCTGATGAGGCCGTTCATCTGTATGTCCCACGCCAGCAAGGGCTTTTTTTCAGCGGTCGCGGAAAGGATGGCGGCCAGATTATATATGGTGTCTATGCCGTATTTGTCGGAAATCTCTCCTATCCGGGCCGCGTCGCGCACGTCGGCCTCCTCGGACGGGCCGCTTTCGAGCAGATCGCCTTTCGGCTCCGCTCCCTTGATGTAACCGGCCACTACGTTTCCTCCCGGATAGGCTTCCCTCAGCTTCATCGTGAGTTCCGAACCAATCTGTCCGGTAGCTCCTATTACAAGAATATTTTTCATTGTCTTTTTCAGCGTTTGACACGCAAAAGTAACGAAATTTTCGTTAATGATGTAAAAAAAGCCTTAAAATGTACTTTTATTGAAAAAAATCGTAAATTTGAGGCAGAATCAAATTTTTAATGTCATGTACGGAAAATTCCAGACATATCTACAGGACGAGCTGCGGTCCATCGAAGAGGCCGGGCTCTACAAGAATGAACGCAACATAGTTTCCCCGCAGACGGCGGAAATACGGCTCGCCGACGGTTCGACCGCCCTGAACTTCTGTGCCAACAACTATCTGGGACTTGCGGACAACAGACGCCTCGCCGCCGCGGCCGCCGCAGCCATGGATTCGCGCGGATTCGGCATGTCTTCGGTGAGGTTCATATGCGGTACGCAGGATCTGCACAAGACTCTTGAAAAGTCCGTGGCGGAATATTTCCATACTGACGACACTATACTTTATGCAGCCTGCTTCGACGCCAACGGCGGTGTCTTCGAGCCGCTTTTCACGGCTGAGGACGCCATCATATCCGACTCGCTGAACCACGCGTCCATCATTGACGGCGTACGCCTCTGCAAGGCGCAGCGTTTCCGTTACGCGAATGCGGACATGGCCGATCTCGAGCGCTGTCTCAAGGAGGCCTCCGGATGCCGTTTCAGGATAATCGTGACGGACGGCGTATTCTCGATGGACGGCAACGTGGCCCCCGTGGACAAGATATGCGATCTCGCGGAGAAATACGACGCCCTCGTCATGGTGGATGAAAGCCATTCGGCAGGCGTCGTGGGCGCCACCGGCAGGGGAGTGTCCGAGCTGTTCGGCTGCTACGGACGCATAGACATCATTACGGGAACCTTCGGAAAGGCGTTCGGCGGAGCGGTGGGAGGTTTCACCACCGGACGCAAGGAAATAATCGACATGCTCCGCCAGCGTTCGAGGCCCTACCTGTTCTCCAATTCGCTGCCGCCGATGATTGTCGCCGCCGAAATAGAACTGTTCAAGATGCTGAAGGAGAGCGATGAACTGCACGACAGGCTGGCTGAGAACGTCGAGTATTTCCGCAGCCGCATGCTTTCGGCCGGATTCGACATCAAGCCTACCCAGTCGGCCATCTGCGCCGTCATGCTGTACGACGCCCGGCTGTCGCAGGAGTTCGCATCCGAAATGGCCAAGGAAGGCATTTTCGTGACCGGATTCTATTATCCCGTAGTGCCCAAGGATCAGGCGCGCATACGCGTGCAACTGTCCGCCGCGCACACCCGCGAACATCTCGACAGGGCCATTGCGGCATTCGTAAAGGTAGGAAAGGCGCTCGGAGTGCTCAAATGAATTTTTTGAGCTTTTCGTACACTTTGTGTACCGGGAATCCCATTACGTTGTAGAAGGAGCCTTCGACGGAAGTGATGGCCGTGTAGCCTATCCATTCCTGCACTCCGTAGGAGCCGGCCTTGTCGTACGGACGGTAATGGTCGAGATAATAATTTATTTCATCGTCTGAAAGTTCCTTGAAGCGGACCGTAGTGACGTCCGTGAAGGTCTCTGAATGACGGCGGTCCCTTATGGTCACCGCCGTTATTACTTTGTGGCTGCGGCCGGACAGTTCGCCCAGCATTTTCACGGCTTCGTCGCGGCCGTGCGGCTTGCCGAGTATCTTGTCGGGAAGAACGACCATGGTGTCGGCCGTGATGAGCACCTCGTCGTCTTCGAGGGGCCTGTGGAATCCCGCCGATTTGCCCTCCGCCATCAGCACGGGCACTTCTTCAAACGGGGTGTCGGTAGAATACGTCTCGCTGAACGTATTCCCGGCGTCGACGGTGAATTCGACGTCAAGGCCGGCGAGAAGTTCGCGCCTGCGCGGAGAGTTGCTGCCGAGTATTATTTTTTTCATTTCAATAGAGTCTTTTGTATTCGGCCGTGTCGAAGGTCCAGCGGTTCTGGGCCTTCATCACGCGCTCCACCATGTCCCTTACGCAGCCTTTTCCGCCGGGGAAAGGGGAGACGCAGTCGGCAGCGGCAATGACGTCCTCCGCCGCGTCCGCGGGGCAGACCCCGATCCCGCTCATCCGCATGACGCCGATGTCAGGTACGTCGTCCCCGAAATACATCACTTCTTCCGGCTTCAGGCCATGCCTTCTGCAGAAATCCATGAAGTCGCTCTCCTTGTCGCGGGAGCCGAGATATATGTCGCGTTCCTTTACGCCTATCGTCAGCGCCCGTTCCCGGATGCTGGCCGACCGTCCTCCGGTGATGAAGGCGAAGGGAAATCCGTTCATCGTGGCCATTCTGATGGCGAAGCCGTCTTTAGCCCCGAAGATGCGGTATAGCTGGCCTTCGAGGTCGCATAGCACTCCGCCGTCCGTCATCACTCCGTCCACGTCGCTGGCGAAAGCCTTGATTTTCAGGAAGTCATTATGATTTTGTGCCATTGCCTCCCCCTATCGGTGCGAAATCGTTCAGGTTGAAAGTGGCTTTCGGCCCTCCGCCGAGATCGATCTTGCCGAACTGCTCCTCAAATTTGCCTACATTGTCAATCAGGGCGTTCATAAGCCTTTTTGCGTGCTCCGGCGTCATGATTATCCGGTTGCTTATATCGGGCTTTGGAAGGCCCGGCAGCACGGTGGCGAAGTCTATGATGAATTCGCTGGCGGAGTGCGAAATGATGGCGAGATTGGAGTATGTGCCTTTTGCTATGTCCGGACGTATCTCCAGACTTACCTGCGCTTTGTTGCTGTTGTTGTCCATGGTCGATGAATTTTTCTGAACGGCAAATGTAAGTAAAAATATGTATATTTGCATTCTTGTATAAATTTAACTGACAAAATGGAACTCGCACCGAAATACAATCCTGCGGAAGTAGAGGACAAATGGTATGCGTACTGGCTTGAAAACAAGTTTTTCCACTCGGAACCCGATGACAGGGAGCCGTATACGATAGTGATTCCGCCGCCCAACGTGACAGGCATACTGCACATGGGCCACGTGCTGAACAACACCCTCAACGACGTACTGATAAGAAAGGCCCGCATGGACGGCAAAAACGCCTGCTGGATCCCCGGCACCGACCACGCTTCCATTGCCACCGAGAGCAAGGTGGTGGCGAAGCTGAAGGCCATGGGCATTGAAAAGGAGGATCTTACGCGCGAGGAATTCCTCAGGTACGCCTGGGAATGGAAGGAAGAGCACGGAGGCATCATACTCAGCCAGCTGCGGAAGCTCGGCGCCTCCTGCGACTGGGACCGCACCCGATTCACGATGGATCCGGACCTGACGCGGGCCGTGATCGACACTTTCGTGTATTTCTACAAAAAAGGCTGGATCTACAGGGGAGTGAGGATGGTGAACTGGGATCCTGTAGGACTTACCGCCGTAAGCGACGAGGAGGTGATACACAAGGACACCCGGAGCGAACTGTACTATCTGAGATATTATGTTTCCGACGGCTGCGGAAAGCCGTCCGACAAATATATAGTCGTGGCCACCACACGTCCCGAGACGATAATGGCGGACGCCGCCGTGAGCGTCAACCCCGACGATGAAAGGTACCGTTGGCTGAAAGGGAAGAAAGTGCTCATCCCTCTTGTGAACAGGGAGATACCCATCATCGAAGACTCCTATGTGGAAATAGGGTTCGGCACAGGATGCCTCAAGGTAACCCCGGCGCACGATGCAAGCGACTATGAGATAGGCCTCAGGCACGGACTTCCTTCGGTGGACATAATAGACGAGCACGGACGGCTCAACGAGAAGGCCGGAATCCTTGTGGGAGAAGACCGTTTCGAGGCCCGGAAAAAGATTGCCGTGATGCTCGAAGAAAACGGGCTTCTCGAAAAAGCGGAGCCCTACACCTCTCCGGTGGGATATTCCGAGAGGACGAACGCGGTCATTGAGCCCAAGCTGTCGGCACAGTGGTTCCTCAGGATGGATGAACTCGCCCGCATGGCCCTCGATTCAGTGGAAAGCGGACGCACCAAGTTCATCCCGGAAAAATACCGCAACATCTACCGCCACTGGATGGAAACCGTGCGCGACTGGTGCATAAGCCGCCAGCTCTGGTGGGGACAGCGCATACCAGCATACTATCTGCCTGACGGCAGGACGGTGGTGGAATCCACTCCGGAAAAGGCTCTCGAAGAGGCCCGCAAATTGGATCCGTCCGTCACGGCGGCGGACCTGCGCCAGGACGAGGACGTCCTCGATACATGGTTCTCGTCGTGGCTCTGGCCCATCTCGGTATTCGATCCGGAAAAGCCGGGCCATCCGGAGCACAGTCCCAACAGGGATCTTGCCTATTATTATCCTACCAGCGACCTTGTCACGGCCCCGGACATTATATTTTTCTGGGTTGCCCGCATGATTATGGCAGGGGACGAATTCATGGGCAGGGAGCCTTTCGGCAACGTCTATTTCACCGGAATCGTGAGGGACAAGATAGGGCGGAAAATGTCGAAGACGCTCGGCAATTCGCCGGATCCGCTCGATCTGATAAAGAAATACGGCGCCGACGCCGTGCGCATAGGCATGCTGCTCTGCACCGCGGCCGGAAACGATATCTTCTATGACGAGTCGCAGATAGAGCAGGGCCGCAATTTCTGCAACAAGATATGGAATGCCTACCGTCTTATAAAGGGCTGGACCGCAGATGATTCGATCGCGCCGCCCAAAGCGTCTGCCATGGCCGTCAAGTGGTTCGGCAACAAACTTTCCCAGGCCATTGAATGCGTGGAAGGACATTATTCCAAATTCCGCATCTCGGATGCGCTGATGACGGTATACAGACTTTTCTGGGACGATTTCTGCTCATGGTACCTTGAACTCGTGAAGCCGGCCTACGGGGAGTCCATTGACGCCGCGACGTACGGGGCTACCCTGGAATTCTTTGAAACCCTCCTTAAGATGATTCATCCGGTCATGCCGTTCATTACGGAAGAACTGTGGCAGAACATGGAGGAAAGGAAGCCCGGCGAGACCATCATGTTCGCAAGCAGCCCCAAGCCGTCCGGATATGACGGCAAGGTCATTGCGGACTTCGACATGGCGGAAGGGACGGTGAATGCATTGCGCGGCATCAGGCGGCAGAAGAACCTTTCGCCCCGCGAGCCGCTCGATTTGCTCATAAAGGGAGAATTTCCCGCCGAGATGATCCCCGTGACCGAAAAACTGGCAGGCATAGGCCGCACAGACATGGTGCAGGATTTCGGCGGAGCCGCGGGAGTGACATTCATGGTCGGCACCGTGGAAATGTTCGTTCCGCTCGCCGGACATGTAGATGCCGATGAAGAAACGGCCAGGATAGAAAAGGAGCTCGCCTATCAGAAATCTTTCCTCGAAATGGTGCGCCGCAAACTGTCCAACGAATCTTTCATCGCGCATGCCCCCGAAAAGGTCATAGCGCTCGAAAGGAAAAAGGAGGCCGATGCGTCCTCGAAGGTGGAAAGCCTCGAATCGCAGCTCAATGCGCTGAAGAACAACAAATAAAACATTGCCGAAATGATTCATTCCGAAACATCGTTTCCCGTAAGGTACTATGAGACCGATCAGATGGGCATTGTACACCATTCCAACTACGTGCGCTATTTCGAGTGCGCAAGAAACGCTTTGCTCAATGAAATAGGCTATCCCATCGAAGTGTGCGAACGGGAGGGGGTGATGATCCCCATCGTGTCTGTCGAATGCCGGTACAAGTTTTCCGCCAGGATGGGGGACACGCTGCGCGCAGTGGCCGAGGTGGACAAAGTCCCGCTGGCGAAACTTTACATACGCCAGGCAGTCTACAATCAGGACGGAGAGTTGTGCGCCGAAGGCTCGGTCGTCCTCGGATTCATAGACGCGCATACACGCCGTCCGGTACGCTGCCCCGAAAAGCTGTCAAAGCTGATTTCAGGGGAACTTGATAAAAACAAAGCTTTAGATAAATAGATATAATATGTTGACTGTCTATCCTTTATTTATAGGGACGTGGGAAGTCGTCGCCATCGTTGCCGTGGTCTTGCTGCTTTTCGGCGGCAAGAAGATACCTGAACTGATGCAGGGCATAGGCAAGGGCGTCAAGAGCTTCAGGAAAGGCATGCAGGAAGTCGAGGAGGAAATTAATTCTTCCGATTCCTCGGATAAAGCCGATGGCCCGAAGTCATAGCAATCCTGCCGTGAACGGCGGCGAAATGTCCTTCTGGGATCATTTGGACGTGCTGAGAGGGGCTCTTTTCCGCTCGCTGTTTGCGGTGCTGTCCCTGTCGGTCATTTTTCTGTGCTGCAAAAAAGCGCTGTTCGGTGCGGTGCTCGCCCCGGCCATGCCGGATTTCATCGTTTACAGGCTGCTCGGACTGGATTTCAGCATGCAGCTGATCAACATAGATGTATCGGCGCAGTTTTTCATTCATCTGAAGATGTCAGTCCTGGCGGGCGCGGTGCTTGCCTTTCCATATATCATTTACGAGCTGTGGCGCTTCATAGCTCCGGCGCTGTATGAAAATGAACGGCGTGCCGTCGGCAAGGCTTTCGGCATGTCGTCTGTGCTGTTTTATGTCGGCACGGCCGTAGGCTATTTCATCGTGCTGCCGGTATGCCTGATGTTCTTCATGAATTATTCCGTAAGCGATGATGTCAGCAATACAATAAGCCTCGGCTCCTATATTTCCATGTTTATCTCCATGGTTTTCCTTATAGGGCTGGTGTTCGAGTTCCCCGCCGTCATCGCCGTGCTTTCGCACTTCGGCATAGTCAGCCGCGACATGCTGCGCAATTATCGCAGGCATGCGTGCATCGCCGTCCTGTTGGTATCCGCCGTCATCACGCCATCCGATCCCGTGTCAATGTTCGCGCTTGCGCTGCCGCTGTACGGGCTGTATGAATTCAGTATTTTCGTCTGCAAATGATTTCAATCAACGACTTGACCGTTTCTTTCGGCGGTTTTACGCTTTTGGACAGGATCAGTTTCCACATAGGGGAAAATGACCGGATAGGCCTCGTTGGGAAGAACGGGGCCGGGAAATCCACGCTCATGAAATTGATCTGCGGGGAGATGAGTCCCGCGTCCGGACGCATAGACATGCCCAGGGACCTCAAGATAGGCTATTTGCCGCAGATAATGGAGCACAATCGGGGCAAGACGGTCCTGGAAGAGACCATGTCGGTCTTCGGAGACATACGCAAGACCGAAAGGGAGGTGGAGTCCATAAATGCCGCCCTCGCCGAAAGGACCGACTACGAGTCGCCGGAATATGCGTCTTTGATCGCGCGCCTCGGCGAACTCAACGATCTGCTGTCGATGGACTCCGGAGAAAGTCCGGAAGTCAGGACCCAAAAGACATTGCTGGGCCTGGGGTTCAGGGACGGCGACTTCACGAGGCCTACGGAGACTTTGAGCCAGGGATGGAACATGCGCATAGAGCTTGCGAAAATCCTGCTGTCAGGCCCTGACATGCTGCTTCTCGACGAGCCCACCAACCATCTGGACATAGAATCGATAGAATGGTTCGAGGATTATCTCCAAAGGAAATATCGTGGAGCCCTGTTGCTCGTGTCCCATGACAGAAAATTTCTGGACAGCGTGACATCGCGCACGGTGGAGATTCTTCTCGGCCGCATACATGATTACAAAGTGCCGTACAGTCGGTACGTAGAGCTGCGGAACGAGAGGGCGGCGCAACAGGCCGCAGCCTACGAAAACCAGCAGAGGATGATAGAAAAGACGGAAGACTTCATCAACAGATTCCGCTACAAGCCGACCAAGTCCAATCAGGTGCAGTCGCGCATAAAGGCGCTCGAAAAGATGGAACGCATTGAAATGGACGAGACTGACAATGTGTCGCTTTCCGTGAAGTTCCCGCCTGCGGCGCGCTCCGGAGACATCGTTTTCAAGGGCGTCGGCCTTGCCGCCGGATATCCGGGCAAAACGGTGTTCAGCGATGCTGAAATAGAAATAAAGCGCGGGGAAAAGGTGGCCCTGATAGGGCGTAACGGAGAGGGGAAGACCACCCTCATGCGCGTGATTATGGGCAGCCTGCGGCCATTGGCGGGCGAGGCGAAGACGGGGCATAACGTGCAGGCCGGTTATTTCGCCCAGAACCAGGAAGAAATGCTGGATGTGGACGACACGGTATACGGCACTCTGGACAGGGTCGCGACAGGGGAGGTGCGGAGCAGGCTGAGGGACATCCTCGGGGCCTTCCTTTTCCGCGGGGAAGACGCCGACAAAAAGGTCTCAGTCCTCAGCGGCGGAGAAAGGGCCCGCCTGTGCATGGCCAAGCTGATGCTTCAGCCCTACAATCTTCTGGCCCTCGACGAACCTACGAACCACATGGACATCAGGTCCAAGGATATTCTCAAGCAGGCGCTGAAGTCGTTCGACGGCACTCTCATCATCGTTTCACATGACAGGGATTTCCTCGACGGGCTTGTGGACAAGATGTATGAATTCCGCGACGGACGTGTAAAGGAGCATCTGGGCAGCGTAAGCGAGTTTCTTGAAAAAAGAAAGATCGACAATCTCGCCGATCTGGAAAGACGTTTCGCTCCGGCGGCGCCGAAAGTGTCCCCGGCCAGACAGGATTTCGATGAAAGAAAGCGCCGTAACCGCGAGAACCGCAGGCTGAAAAGCCGGATTGATTTTTTGGAAAAAGAAATATCTCGCCTCGAGACGGCACAGCAGGAGATAGAACAAAAGCTTGCAAATCCGGGAAATAATGACGATATTATGGAACTTACACGCATATATCTTGAGAACAAGATATCGCTCGACGCCAAGACCGACGAATGGCTCGGCCTGCAGGAAGAATGAATCTGTCTGAGGATATGCGGCATATCCATGATAAACAAAACATATAACGTTCTGAAAAACATGTTCGTACTCGATTCGCACTGCGACACTCCGTCGCAGATTTTCCGTCTGAGGGACATCGGCCTTGACAACGCCCATGCCCACGTAGATCTGCCCAAAATGAAGGCCGGAGGAGTCGACGGCTCTTTCTTCGCCCTGTTCGTCCCTTCGTACATGGCTCCCGACACGGCCACAAGGTATGCCCTTGAGCTGCTGGCATTGGTGCACGACAGCATAGACGCAAATCCGGACAAGGCACGCATGGCCGTTTCGGTGCAGGAAGCCCTTGAAATACAGTCGCAGGGGCTCGTTTCCATATTCATAGGCATGGAAAACGGCTCGCCCATACAGAAATCGCTGCCTCTGCTCAGGCTGTTCCACCGCATGGGAGTGCGTTACATAACCCTGTGCCACAACGGAGACAACGCTTTGTGCGACGCGGCGTCGCAGGGGACGACATGGCACGGCCTGAGTCCTTTCGGCAGGGAAGCGGTGCATGAGATGAACCGCATCGGCATGATGGTCGACATAGCCCACGCCTCCGACGAAACCTTCTGGGACTGCATCGAGTGTTCCAAGGCACCGATAGTTTCCACGCATTCATGCTGCAGGGCTTTGGCCGGCCACAGGCGCAACCTCACGGACGATATGATAAAGGCCCTTGCGGACAAAGGGGGAGTGATCCAGATCAATTTCTATCCTTTGTTCCTGTCCGATGAATTCTCGGAAGTCCTCGACAAATCCGGAATGGATCCGCGGGCCGAAGAAATAGAAACGGACTTCAGGGCGGATCCCGCGGACCCGGCGAAGCGCGCCGCATGGTATGCCGTCCAGGATGAACTTCTCACCCTTCCGCGTCCGGGCGTGGCAACGATAGTGGACCATATAGACCATGCCGTCAAGGTAGGGGGCATCGACCATGTGGGAATAGGCTCCGATTTCGACGGCATAAACGTGACTCCCGACGGGCTTGAAAATATCTCGATGATCGGTAAAATTTTCGACGAAATGCGGCGCCGCGGCTACGGTGAAGACGAAATAGCGAAAGTCGCCGGAGGAAATTTCCTCAGAGTACTTGATGAAGTTGCAAATATCGCCGTATCAATGAGATAGGCCTAATTGTAATAGGGCAGACATTCGATGAAACAAAAATGTTATGGTTGTTAACATTTTTGTTTCATTTATTATCTGTCAGACATTTAAGTCGTTTTCAATAGTTCTCCTCAGAAAATCCAATGCGGAGGAGGCGAAGCGCTCGATGTTGCGCTTCCGGTCGTTGTGGAAAACAAATTTCCGGGTGTCGCATCCGTTCGGTCCGGCCACCCCGACCCATACTGTGCCGACGGGATTGGCGCCGTCTCCGCCGGGTCCGGCCAGGCCGGTCGTGGAGACGGAATAATCGCTGCCGAGCAGCCTGCGCACTCCGAAGGCCATGGCTTCGGCGACTTCCCGGCTGACGACTCCGAACCGGCCTATGGTGTCGGCCGGCACTCCGAGAACTTTCTCCTTTACTTCCACGGCATACGAGGTGACTGAGCCGAGATAATATGCCGAAGCGCCGGGCACTGAGGAAATGAGCTGGGATATTTCGCCTCCGGTGCAGGATTCGGCCGCGCTCAGCGTCCTGCCCGAAGACTTGAGCAGCCTGCCTACCGTCCGCTCCAGCGAATCGTCATCGTCGGAATATACGAGGTCGCCCAATATTTCTTTCAGCGCGGTGATTTCGCTGTCTAAACGCGCCTCTTCGTCATTTTTCTCGCCTCCGTATATGGACAGCCTCAGGCGGATGCCCGTAAGCGGATCCGGCAGATAGGCGAGGTGCATGTCGGAGGGCAGGGACGATTCCCAGTTCTCGATTTTTTTCGAAAGCGCCGATTCTGCCAGGCCGTACACCATCACATTGCGGTGGGAAATGCTGCTCAGTTCATAGTGCCTCCTTATGTCCCCTATGACGTCCCGGATGGCGCCGGCGGCCTCGAAAGGCACGCCGGGTAGCGCATACAGGGAGGCCCGACGGCCGAAGCGATCTTCACCGAAACGGAATGCCATCACGGGAGCCGTCCCGAGCCGGTTGGGAATGACTTCGCAGGAATCCGGCACCATTGCCTGCTGCAGGTTGACGTCGAGCATGTCAAGGCCTCTGTCATGCAGTATGCTGCGTATGATTTCGAGCTGCGCTTCGCTGCACACGCTTTTTTCGGATCCGGACAGTTCGGCGAGGGCGGCTTTGGTGATGTCGTCCTTTGTAGGTCCGAGACCGCCGGTAGTGATGACGATATCGTTGTTCTTCAGCTCGTTCCTGAGATTGCGGATTATTTCGTCGCGGCTGTCCCCTATGGACAGCATGCGGGTAACCCTAATGCCGGCCTCCCCGAGCGCACGCGAAATCATGCCCGAATTGGTATCCGTAATCTGTCCGATGAGTATTTCATCACCGATGGTGCAAATGGAAGCGCATTTCATAATCAAACGTTTATAAGCTTTTTCAATATTCTTTTGACATATCCCGGACCTTTCTCCCACATCTCAGGGCCGATCTGTATGAGCGAGGCCCCCGCCTGAAGCAATTCGGCGGCCCTGGACTCATCTGAAATGTCCCCGCCCGCGATGACCGGGATGCTGCCCTCGGCGGAAATGTTTATGTTTCTGACCAGTTCAAGCGTCTTGCCGAATTCCGGAGTCTCTGCCAGAATGCCGTCTATGCCTGAGAGGCGCGAGAAGTGAAGGATGCCTTCAAACTGGACGGAATCGACTTCCGGAGTCAATTTGACGATGATGGGCTTGTACGACTCGTAGCAGAGCCTCAGGCTTATCAGCTCGTCGAGTATTTCTGGAAGAATGTCTATGTCCGGACCTCCTACGCTGACGACGAACATGTCGGCAAAGTCGTAAAGCAATGAGAATGAAACGGAAAAATCTCTTATGATGTCGCTTTCGGAACTGTCGTGCGGGCTCCTTGCCAGTTCCGCAGCCAATATAGTACGCGTTTTCCTGCGCCGTATGTTGTCAATCGTTTTCCTGACGCCTTCCCCGTCCTTGTCCGGACTGGCGGATACGGGACCTATGGTGATGAAAGAAAATCCAAGGGCAGACAATTCATTGAAAGCTTTCCCGTTACGGTCGAACCCCGCGGCCATGCCTATCGGAGAGTCGAAGTCCATGTCGAAAACCCGTCTCCGCAGGCCGGGAGCGTCCTTTTTGTAGATCAATCCGGCAAGCCTGACCATGCCGGGAATCTTTCCCGCATGCGTCAGCGTCCACAGAATTATATTCCGGGCGGTTTCCTTTTTAAGACTGAGCAAAACAGGCTTTATCAGCAGTCGGTACAACATGTCCAAAAGTTCCCTTTCCGTGCAAATATAGCCTTTTTCAGGATAAATGCATCAATTCCCGCGGCTCAGTTCAACTCTTCGAAGGTATTGTCATCGAACAAAACTATCACCTTGACTATTTTACGGGATTTCGTCTCCGCTGCTTCAGAACAGGAGTTCTCTGCAACGGCGGCGCCTGCATCGCGTCCGATTTCTTCATCCACGGGAGGTTCAGCGACGTCTTCGTGTGCTTCAAGTTCTTGATTCATCGATTTATACATCCGTCCCTTGCCTGTAATGAGCCATTCGATATTCAGCTCGGGGTAGTGAAGGGCCATGCTTTCTATGAAATCAAAGCCCGGCTTGTTGCGTCCCGCGATGATATGCGAGATGCTGGCCCGCGCAACATTTATCTTGTCCGCGAACTGCGCCTGCGTAATGTTTTCCGCAGTCAAAAATTGAAGAAGACGTTTGTTCATATATGTAAATCGAATGATTACAAATGTAGCGAGAATTTTGCTCATCGACAAAAATTTTTCATATTACAAATGTAAACAAACAGGGAGGGCAGGGGAGAAAGCATTGTAAATTATGCCAATCTATAAATTAAATTACTACATATAAATATCTGATTATTATAATAATATCCTTACTATAACATGATTGGACGGCTCTTTTGGCAATAATTCGCCACGAATTGCCATATAAATATCTTATTCTAAACTATAGGTGAATTATTTTAACTATCTGAGTTATAATTTTATGTTTCAAAGAATAATTTTACATAAAAAAACCTTATGATACATTTGTGCATTATTTACATAAATTAATCGTACGTGTTCCGAAATAGCTATAAATTTACAAATGTATAACAATATTGTCTGCATCTACGACATCGCGGATAAAAATATTTTGAATCATGCCCTTGATTATGTATATTATGCGGGATAAAGACATTAAACCTTGTATAATGAGACGTTTGACGATCATATTAATGTCGGCGGCCCTTTTGCTGCCTTGTACGGCTGTTCTTGCTCAGAATTACAGGTTTTCATACATGTTCTACAGCAGGAAGGAGCCCGGTGGCGGATTATATGCCACGGATATGAACATGCGTCTGGATTTGTACGGACGTGAAGGCTTTTTTTACAGCGAAACCAAATTTTTTAGAGATTCGCTGAGCAACATTGCTTTCGACCCAAAGAGCGGAGGAATAGCGGACGAAGCTGCCTATGCCGAGTTGACGCGGCTGTCTTCGTTCGATTCGGACATGATGACGGATGTGGATTACGGAAAGGGAAAATTCACGCAGAATTATGAGATTATCAATATGTTTCTTTCCGGGAGCGGAGAACTCGACATGCCTGAATGGACGGTGACCGACGAAACGGACACTGTATGCGGATATCCTGCCCGAAAAGCGGAGGGAGACTATTTTGGGCGGCACTGGACCGTCTGGTATACGGAGGAGATTCCCGTGAATGCAGGTCCGTGGCTGCTATGGGGCGCTCCGGGGCTCATCGTATACGCCGTTGATTCAGAAAAGATGTTCTACTTCAAGCTGTTTGGAGCGAAACCGCTGGAAGATACCGGACGGATGGAATTCCTGAGATCACTGTATACTGAAAAGCAACCCCGTCATAAATACTTCAGGTATCCTGTCGGCGAAATTGAAAAAATGTACGTTAAGCTTATGACGGACGAGGATTACCTTTTTCAAGTTGTCGGCGGTGTCCTTTCTGGCGGCAAAGTCATCGACAGGAACGGAAACGATAAAACTGCCGAATACCTCGAGTCGCTGAAATATACCCCTCTCATTCCGCTCACTTATTGGAATGACCGTTAGTCTTTTATGTAAAATGCAGGACATTGAAATATTTTGAATTATACATTATTTTCATATATTTGAAACGAATCATAAAATATAAAGACTATGAAAATAAGAATTATTGCAGCATTGATCGCATTGATGGCCGTTTCTGCATCCGCAGCGCCTGAAGAACTTCATCATTACGGTTTTATCCTTAGCTGTGGAGAGACAATATACCGTTCTTTTGACCATGAACTGACTATAGCTGAAGTTCTGAAATGGACTGACTATTTTGAGGACACTGTCTGCCATGGTGTAACGTCTCCAGAATCTGGTATGCAATAAATTAATGACATATGAAACGTTGGCTGGTCATATTAATGTCAGCGGCCCTTTTGCTGCCTTGTCCGGCTGTTCTTGCTCAGAATTACAGGTTTTCATACATGTTCTACAGCAGGAAGGAGCCCGGTGGCGGATTATATGCCATGGATATGAACATGCGTCTGGATTTGTACGGACGTGAAGGCTTTTTTTACAGCGAATCCAAATTTCTTGAAGATTCGCTGAGCAACATCGCTTTCGACCCAAAGAGCGGAGGAATAGCGGACGAAGCCGCCTATGCCGAGTTGACGCGGCTGTCTTCGCACGATTCGTACATGATGACGGATGTGGATTACGGACAGGGAAAATTCACGCAGAATTATCATATTATCAATATGTTCCTTTCCGGGAGCGGAGAACTCGACATGCCTGAATGGACGGTGACCGACGAAACGGACACATTCTGCGGATACCCTGCCCGAAAAGCGGAGGGAGACTATTTTGGGCGGCACTGGACCGTTTGGTATACGGAGGATATCCCCGTGAATGCAGGTCCGTGGCTGCTATGGGGCGCTCCGGGGCTCATCGTATACGCCGTCGATTCAGAAAAGATGTTCTACTTCAAGCTGTTTGGAGCGAAACCGCTGGAAGATGCCGGACGGATGGAATTTCTGAGATCGCTGTATACTGAAAAGAAACCCCGTAAAAAATACTTCAGGTATCCTGTCGGCGAAATCGAGAAAATGTTCGTAAACCTCATGACGGACGAAGAATATTTTGGTCAACTTACCGGAAGCCGCTTGGAAAAGGTTGTCGACAGGAACGGAAACGATAAAACTGCCGAATACCTCGAGTCGCTGAAATATACCCCTCTCATTCCGCTCACTTATTGGAATGACCGTTAGTCTTTTATGTAAAATGCAGGACATTGAAATATTTTGAATTATACATTATTTTCATATATTTGAAACGAATCATAAAATATAAAGACTATGAAAATAAGAATTATTGCAGCATTGATCGCATTGATGGCCGTTTCTGCATCCGCAGCGCCTGAAGAACTTCATCATTACGGTTTTATCCTTAGCTGTGGAGAGACAAGATACCGTTCTTTTGACCATGAACTATCTATAACTGAAGTTCTGAAATGGACTGATTATTTTGAGGACACTGTCTGCCATGGTTTAACGCCCTCAGAATCTGGCATTCAATAATAAAGGAAATGATAATATTGCTTTTGATAGGTGTCCTTGGGACATATTCGACGAACTTTTTTAATATTAGGAAATCACTGACATCATGAGACGTTGGCTGGTCATATTAATGTCAGCGGCCCTTTTGCTGCCTTGTCCGGCTGTTCTTGCTCAGAATTACAGGTTTTCATACATGTTCTACAGCAGGAAGGAGCCCGGTGGTGGATTATATGCCACGGATATGAACATGCGTCTGGATTTGTACGGACGTGAAGGCTTTTTTTACAGCGAATCCAAATTTTTTAGAGATTCGCTGAGCAACATCGCTTTCGACCCAAAGAGCGGAGGAATAGCGGACGAAGCCGCCTATGCCGAGTTGACACGGGTATCTTCGTTCGATTCGGACATGATGACGGATGTGGATTACGGACAGGGAAAATTCACGCAGAATTATGAGATTATCAATATGTTTCTTTCCGGGAGCGGGGAGCTTGAGATGCCTGAATGGACGGTGACCGACGAAACGGACACTGTATGCGGATATCCTGCCCGAAAAGCGGAGGGAGACTATTTTGGGCGGCACTGGACCGTCTGGTATACGGAGGATATCCCCGTGAATGCAGGTCCGTGGCTGCTATGGGGTGCTCCGGGGCTCATCGTATACGCCGTCGATTCAGAAAAGATGTTCTACTTCAAGCTGGCTGGAGCGAAACCGCTGGAAGATGCCGGACGGATGGAATTCCTGAGATCGCTGTATACTGAAAAGAAACCCCGTCATAAATACTTTAGGTATCCTGTCGGAGAAATCGAAAAAATGTTCGTTAAGCTTATGACGGACGAGGATTATCTTGATCAGATTGCCGGCGGTCGTTCAGGCCCGCTCATCGACAGGAACGGAAATGACATAACTGCCGAATATCGCGCGTCACTGAAATATACCCCTCTCATTCCGCTTTCTTATTGGAAGGATCGTTAGATTTTATGAAAACGTTTTCCCATACGATATGCATCTGCATTGCAGTTCTTGCCGTTTTCCTGTCCGACGCCTCGTTCGCACAGGAAAACGACGGATATGGCGTAAGCGGCTATGTAAAGGATCCTTCGGGGCCGGTTGCAGGCGCATTCGTGATAGGGTATTCCGGGGCAAGACAGACATCTTTCACATACACCGGCGGGAACGGGGAGTTCTCGCTCTCTTCGCGCGACGGAAGCGTCATTGACAGGGTGAACGTATCAATGCTCGGATACAAGCCGGTTTCAGTGGATCTGAAAGGGAAGCGGAACGGCATCGAAATAATGCTGGAAGTCAAAAGGACGGTGCTGCGGTCTTCAGTAGTGAAGGCCGATGTCATTGAAGAGAAGTCCGATACGCTCGTCTATCACAGCAACGCATTCAAGGACGGACTGGAAACTACGGCCGGCGACCTTCTTTCCAAACTTCCCGGAGTGACAGTTTCGCAGACCGGGGGCATCTATTATAAAGGCAAGCCCATCAACAAATTCTACGTAGAAGGGATGGATCTCATGGGCAACCGTTACGGAGTCGTGACCAACAATTTGTCGGCAGACGACATAGCGCGGGTTGAGATCTATAAGAACCATCAGCCTATGAATGTGCTGAAAGACATAGTCCCGACGGACAAGGCTGCGGTCAATATCATACTGAAGGACGATGTCAAGGGTTCATGGCTGTTCAACGGAGACTTGGCGCTCGGCGTTCCCGAGTTTCCTCAATTCGAAGCAAGAACGATGTTCACCCGTTTTACAAAGAAAAGCCAGAGCCTGTTCCTGCTGAAGGGCAATGACCTCGGAAAGGATATCATACAGGAATTGAGGGAACAGGCATATTTCGGCAAAACGGGCGCCTTTCTCGTTTCCGAGGGGGATATGGAACCTGATTTCATTTCGATGCTCAATCCGAGGAGAAGTCCGCTTGCCATTTCCAAGGAATTCTGGTACGACAACCTGTCGGGAATCGGTTCGCTTAACCATCTCTCAAAGATAGGAAATACGGCTCAGCTGCGCGTTTCGGTCAATATGGCGGCGGAAAGATACGATGAGCAGTCCGTATCCGGAGAAGAAATCCGTTTTCCGGACGGCGGCGTACTTTCGCTGGTAGACCGGAATTCCCATACGGACGACAGATATTATATGACGGGAAAGATGACATACGAAAACAATGCCGCGAAAAGTTTCATCTCGGACGAGCTGTCGTTCAGCGGGGAACTGCATTCTTCCGTATCTTCCGTGGACGGGACTCTGGCCGCGGCGCAGCGTTATGATCTTCCTTCCCTGAAAATACATAATTCATTCCGCATTGTCAAAAAGACAGGGGAGCGCACCGCGATAGAAATATCGGACAATGCGGCCTTCCTGAGAAACAACCATTCGGCTACCTACGAAAGGGAAGATGCGGTATACGGACAGACATACGACCGGACCAATTTTTCCAACGATGTCATGGCCCATATGGGTTTCAAGGCAAAAGGACATTCCCTCGGAGTCTCGGCCGGCTTGACCATGGCATATACGGGATTGGACACGTTTCTGGAGCATTCCGGCCGGGACGAAGGTACGGACCTGTCGCTGAACGCCGCCAGAATAAGGCCGTACGTCACAATATCCGACAATTTCTACATAGGCCGCATAAGCACGCGGGTATCCCTTCCCGCATCTGTTTCCGTAATATCCGCATCGGGCATGGGCACCTCCGTCCATCCGCTGGTTTCCCCGAATCTGAACTTGTCCTACGACATCACCCAGTCGCTCGAGGCAAAGGCAGGAATATCCTATTCCATGTCGGTTTCCGATGAGAAAAGCCTTCTCGGCGGACCTGTCATGACTTCATACCGCACCATGGCCCATACCGACAGTCTCGGCAGAAGGAATTCATTGAGCGCCGGACTGTCCCTGTCGTATTCCGACAATCCGTCCCTGTTCTATGTGACACTGTCGGCCACCGCCGGCAGATCCATGTCGGACCGCACGCCGGCGAGTGAATATTCCGAATCCATGACCGAGACATACTACATTCCCTATGACAACGGTTCATCCTCATACGGCACGACCTTGTCGGTAAAAAAATATTTCGGCGTCAAGACATTGGTGACGGAGGGGAGCATATCGTACAATGACTCCCGCATGGATGAATATCTGCAGGGAATCGCTTCCAGATACCGTACTTCCGAATGGAGTCCGTCCTTTTCATTCTCGCTGAACCCGGTCGACTGGTTTGTTCTGAAAGGCAGTGCATCCCTCAGCTTCATGTCGGTTTCCGGGGCGGCGGAGACTTCGGGACGCTCCCTCACGGTCGAGGGGACAATGAGGATTAAGCCCGTGAAACAGCTTGCCTTCGATGTCTCCGCCGACTATCTCCGTGAATCCTTGAAAGACATAAAAATAAGCAATGATCCTCTTATACGGGCCTCTGTATCGTGGAAGCTGCCAAAAGCCACGGCATTCATCGAATGCAGGAATATACTCAACGTCCGTGAATACAGGAGAGAATATTCCACTACGTTCAGGGACGTCTCGCTTGTAAGATCGTTGAAGCCTTTTGCCTGCCTCGTAGGAATAAAAATGTCCATATGATACCTGAAATCCACATCGAAGACTATAATTACCCTCTGACGGACGACCGCATAGCCAAATATCCGCTTGCCGGCAGAGATGAATCCAAACTTTTGATATACAAGGACGGAAATATTTCCGAGGCCGTTTTCCGCGACCTGCCGGGCCTCCTGCCCGAGAAAACCATCATGGTTTTCAATGACACGAAAGTGGTGCCCGCCAGACTTCATTTCCGCCGCGGAACCGGGGCCATGATAGAGATTTTCTGTCTCGAACCGGTTTCTCCGCCGGAGTACGGGACAGCTTTTTCGGCTGCGGGCAGATGCATGTGGAAATGCGTGATAGGAAATGCCAAACGGTGGAAGGACGACGTCTTGAGCCTGTACAACCCGGCATCCGTCAAGGAAATAGACGATCTCGGGCTGACCGCCGAACTGAAAGGCAGGGACGGACGGACCGGTACGGTGGAATTCGTCTGGCGGGACGGTTCTCCGTTTTCGCGGGTTCTGGAGCTTTGCGGCACGATACCGATTCCGCCATACCTCAACAGGGAGTCGGAAGGCATCGACGCGGAACGATATCAGACCACGTATGCCAGGATCCGGGGTTCGGTGGCCGCGCCTACGGCGGGCCTGCATTTCACTGAAGACACGCTTGCCGCCATCCGCGCGAAAGGCATAGACATGGAGACTGTCTGCCTTCATGTCGGCGCAGGCACTTTTCTGCCGGTAAAAAGTTCCAGCGTGGCCGGGCATCCCATGCACAGGGAACCTTTCACGGTGAGCCTCAGGCTGCTCAAGGCTCTTGTTGCGGGGGACAGGCAGGTGATCGCGGTCGGCACCACGTCGGTACGTACCCTTGAATCTCTGTACTATATAGGCGTAAAGTGCATAGAGACCGGCTGCGCCGGAGAAGTCGGCCAGTGGGAGCCATATACGCGCGAATACGGGTATACGACGAAACAGGCTCTTGAGGCCATCGTGAAGTACCTTGAAGACAATTCTCTTGAAGAGCTGCGCTCGGGCACGAAAATCATTATCGTCCCCGGCTTCCGCTTCCGCATCACGGAGATGCTCGTCACCAATTTCCATCAGCCGGAAAGCACTCTCATCCTGCTGGTTTCGGCCTTTCTCGGAGGAGACTGGCGCCCGGTCTATGACTATGCCCTCGGGCACGGTTTCCGCTTCCTGAGCTACGGGGACAGTTCGTTTCTATACCGCAGGCAATAGGATTTGTTTGCAGATTGCTCCTATTTTCCGTAGTTTTGCACCATATTAGAAAATGAATTTATGGATATTTCCAAACTTGACTTCGACAGCATCGCCCCATATTCCGATGAGGAAGCGGTAAAAGCCTTTGCAGAACTTTCAAAACATCCACTGCTGCCGGAGATTTCGAAATATATGTTTCCCGACGCCCCCGATACTTTCCTGAGGGATACGCTTCTAAGCATCAAGAGCATCGACGAATTCCAGATACACATAATGTCGAACGCGGTCGAATGGGTGATTTCCAACTCCATGCGGAGTTTCACCTATGACGGCATAGAGAACCTCAAGAGCATGGACAGGCGCTTCCTCGCCATGTCCAACCACAGGGACATAATTCTCGACCCGGCCCTGACGCAGCTGGTCTTTTTTCGCAACGACATCCAGCGCACGGAGATAGCGGTAGGGGACAACCTACTGTTCAACAAGGAGATAGAGATGCTCATCCGTTCCAACCGCATGATCCGCGTCATACGCGGCATTTCTTCCCGCGAACTTTATCTGCGCTCCATGAGCCTGTCGGCCTATATCCGCAATTCCATAGTTTCGGACAGATGTTCGGTGTGGATAGCGCAGCGTCAGGGCCGTACCAAGGACGGCGCCGACACTACCGAACAGGGACTGCTTAAAATGCTGGAAATGAGCGGTACCGGGGATTTCGTGGAGAATTTCAAGGAGCTGAACATCGTGCCGCTCAGCGTATCCTACGAATACGAGCCCTGCGACATTCTGAAGGCCCGCGAAACGCTCATGTCACGCAGCGCGCCGTATGTCAAGGGTCCGCGCGAAGACCTCCTCAGCATAATGTGGGGGCTGAAACAGCAGAAGGGCGACGTCCATCTGAATATAGGCCGCCCCCTGACCGACGACGAGATTGAGGAAGCCTCGAAATTCGGGGGCAACGACCGCTACCAGTCCATACGCCATGCGGTGGACCGCAGGATCATAGAGGGATACCGCCTTTCCAAGACAAATTACATGGGCTACGACCTTGCCAACCGCACCGACAAATATGCCGACAGGTACACTTCTTCCGATTTGCAGGATTTCAAGGAATACACCGAAGGCCAGCTCGCCAAGGCGGACAAGGAACTCGACCGGGAGAGTCTGAGGGATATATTCCTGCGTATCTACGGCAATCCCGTGCAGAGCGTCGAAGCCCTGCAGGGCGCCGTTCAGGACTGATTTTTTTCCGACACATGCACGTCCAGCTGCGGGAAGGGGAATGAGATCCCTTTCTGCGGGAGCTGCTTGTAGATGTTTTCGTTGAGAAAGAAAAAGACGTCCCAATAGTTTCCTGCGCGTACCCACACTCTGCTTACGATGCGTATTCCGCTTTCTTTCAGCTCATAGAGGGATATGAATGGGTCGGCGCATCCCGGCGTGGAAGAATCCAGTATCCGCTCGTCGGATTTGATTATTTCGAGCATCGCCTCCTTCACATGATCGAAGTCGCTGCCGTACTCCACGTCGAAATATTGGTCGACACGGCGGAATTCTTTTTGTGAGTAATTGTTTATGTTGCCGCCGGAAAGCGCTCCGTTTGGCAGTATGATGACTTTGTTGTCTATGCTGACGAGTTTGGTGCTCACTATGTTGACTTCGCTCACCGTCCCGCTGTAGCCTAAGGCGTCGATGAAGTCTCCGGCCTTGAAAGGCTTGAAAATCATCAGCATGATTCCTCCCGCAAAGTTCTGCACCGTCCCGCTGAGCGCCATGCCGACGGCCATTCCCCCTGCGGCGAGCAGTGCGGCGAGAGAAGTGGTGTTGACGCCGAGTATGCCGACGGAAATGATTATGAGCAGCACCGTGAGCGAAATCGATACGAGGCTGGAAACGAAAGTGATCAGTGCCCTGTCAGCCTCCCTCCGCGTGAAGATGCGTATGAGCAGATTCTTGATCCTCCGTATGATCCACAGGCCGGCGAGATATATCAGCAGCGCTATTATCACTTTGATGCCGAAATGTATGGTGTCAGTGAGCAGATCGCGCAGCAGCTGGTCTATCGGGGTGGAGGCCAGTTTTTCAAACGTGGATTCGGCAATATATTTGAGCGTGTCCGGGCTGAATTTTTCGACCGGCACTTCAGGTATTGTCTGCAGTGTCATCCGAAACATATTTTAGAAACCGAACAATGAATCTGCCTTTGCTATTATTTCGTCTTCCGGGAGCTCGGGATCGAGTATGAAATCCGGTTTCGCAAGGTGGTAGCCCTCCTGCTTGGCGAGTTCCTCTCCGCCTCCAGTCACGTTCACCATGATGATCTCATCCTTGCGTATGGCGCCTTCCCTGAGGGCGTGCGACACGCTCGCCACCGCCACCGCGGCCGCCGAATAAATGTCTATTCCCTCAAGGGCGAGGAACTTCCGCTTCCAGTGGTTCAGTTCTTCGTTCGTCACCTTGTACATGTCGCCGTGCGAGTCGGTGATGGCATCGAACAGGCCGCCGGCAAGGCTGTACGGCGGTTTCCTGTTGGACAGCACCTTTGCGTCGATTACGGACGCCTTGTTTCTGGACTCTTCCGGGCTCATGTCCACAAGCTGCCGGCGGCCGGCTTTCCATGAATCGTACATGAGGGTGAACGGCGTGTTCTGGGAAACGTACAGGCGCGTCTTCTTTTTGCCGAAACGTCCGTCTCCCAGCAGGCGCAGATTGTTTTCCCATACCGCTATGGCACCCGTGCCGCTTCCTACGGCCTGGAAATATGCGTCCGGAAGCTCGCCGATGGTCTCCACGGCCGAGAGCAGGGTAGTGCCCATCCCGTCGCGCCGGGCGACGTTCTTGGCCCCGCCTTCAGCAAGATACCTGTCGGCCGTACACAGTTTTTCACCGAGGGTTATGGCGTCGAAATAGTCGGAGCCGTTGGGCGTGGCCATTATTTTGACGCAGGGCTTGAGTTTTTTGTAAAACCAGAGTGCGTCCAGGTTGTCGGCCGGGATGCAGATGACGAGCGGGATGCCGTTTTTCGAACATACGCTCGCGAAGGCGCGGGCCGTATTGCCCGCCGACTGTACGACGAGGACCTTTCCGGTCTCCTTGGGCAGGCGGGCGCATACCGAATACGCTTCCAGTTCCTTGAACGAGCATGTAGTCATGCCGGCGCCTTTTTCCGGGCAGTATCCCGAAAAAGTAAGGTACAGGTTTTCAAGTCCGAGCTCTTTCGCGAGGCCGGTGCTGCGGAAAGTTACGGGCGCATGGCTGTTCTTCAGCGTCCTCTTGACGGGGAGCCAGTCGGCATATCTGTAGATTCCGTCGAGTTCGTTTCTCGGCTCGAAATATTTCTTTGCATAAACGGCCCTGACGAGGGAAGGCGTCTCCGCGAACGGATCCGAAAGAGTCCATCCCTTGTCCTCGAATATCCTGCCGTTGGCCACATTGACAAGCTGGTATGATGTCGGTGTGAATTTCATATTTTCGTTTTTTTGATTTTATGGATGAATTATAAGCCATGCGATATATGCGGACCAGCATAGCGCCATTATTATTCCTTCTGCGCGGTCTATCCTGCCCCGTGTGCCGGTCCATGAACATATTGCCAGGGCTGCCGCGCTGAACAACAATACCCCGAGGTCGACGAAATCCATGCCGTCAAGCGACAGGGGATTGATGACCGCGGATATGCCGAGAATGAGCAATATGTTGAATATGTTGGAACCAATGATGTTGCCGAGGGCAAGCATGCTGCGTTTCTTGGCCGCCGCCACGATGCACGTCACCACTTCGGGCATGGACGTTCCGCCTGCGAGTATGGTCACCGCTATCACTTTGTCGCTTATTCCTATCAGCCTTGCGATCCCGGCGGCGGAATTGACGAAGATCCTGCCGCCGAAGACGAGTCCGACAAGCCCTGCGACGATCATCAGAACGGCGACTCCGGCGCTTCTCTGCGTGCCATGGCTTTCTTCTTCCTTGTGTACGTCGGATTTGAAGCAATAATACATATATGCTGCAAAGAGCAGGAGCATTATGATGCCGTCGACCCTGCCGAGAACGTTTTCGCCCATGCCGAATACGGTGCGCTTCATTCCCATGAGCACGAACAGGGCGGTGACGGCGAAGTGGATCGGAATGTCGCGTTTCCTGTTGCTCTCCGTGAGGGAAATGGGCAGTATCGCCGTGGTCAGTCCGAGCCCGAGGAGTATGTTCAGCACGTTGGATCCCGTAACGTTTCCGATGGCAATGTCTGCGTTGCCGTTCAGCGCGCCGATCAGACTTACTACCAATTCAGGTGCGGAAGTCCCGAAGCCCACGATGGTGAGGCCTATGACGAATTCGCTGACGCCCAATTTTCTGGCGATGCCCGACGCCCCTTCCACAAGAGCGTTCGCTCCTAAGATGATCAGGACAAGCCCGGCTATGAACAACAGAATCAGTGATAGCATTTGACTGTGTCTTTAGGCTTTGCAAAAATAATAAAAATAAGATAAAAACGGTATATTTGCACAACCCGCGCAGTATCGGCGTGCGGGAAAGGGGAGAATATGGGAAAGACAATCGCAGCCGCGATGATTGCCGCGGCCTTTTTTGCCGACGGATCCGTCATGAAGGCGGAGGATGCCGGCCGGGAGGAAAAGGATTTTTTCGTCATACGGCTTTCGGGCGACATCGACGGCCGGGCCGAGAGGGTGGTCACGATGGGCCTGCGCAAGGCGGAGAGAGCCGGGGCAGACTATGTCATGCTCGATCTGGACACTTACGGAGGGGCCGTCAATTCCGCCGACGCCATCAGGACCGCCATACTCGGCAGCAAAGTGCCCGTGCTGGCATACATAGACCTTCAGGCCGCATCGGCCGGAGCGCTGATTTCGATAGCCTGCGACTCGATCTATATGAAGACGGGCAGCTCCATAGGCGCGGCCACGGTAGTGGATGGAGGCGGCAATGTGATGCCCGACAAATACCAGAGCTTCATGCGCGGCATGATGCGCTCCACAGCCGAAGCGCGCGGCCGCGATCCGCATATTGCGGAGCGGATGGTCGATACGGCCAATGTATTGAGCATGACGCCGGCGGAGGCGGTCGCGGCCGGGTATTGCGAAGGCGTCTGCGAAAGCCGCGGGGAAGTGGCCGGACTCGTGACGGGAGGCGCGCCGTACACTCTGACGGAGATGACGCTTACGGCCGTCGAAAAGGCGGTGCATTTCATGCTGAACCCGTTGCTTCAGGCCATTTTCATAATAATGATCGTCGGAGGCCTTTATGTTGAGTTCAAGACGCCCGGAGTGGGGCTTCCGCTCTGCGTGGCATTGCTCGGAGCCGTCCTGTATTTCTCGCCGCTGTATATAGAGCTGCTGGCCCGCAACTGGGAAATACTTCTCTTCGTGGCAGGGCTGATACTGCTTGCGCTGGAGCTGTTCGTGATTCCGGGGTTCGGAGTATGCGGCATATCCGGGATTGTGTGCATAGTGGTATCGCTCGTGCTGGCCGCCGTCGACAATCCGCGCATGGTGAAGTGGGACGGGACACTGGATCTCAGCCAGGCCCTGATGCCATTCTGTATCGTCATCATTTCGGCGTCCGTGGCGGTTTTCGGCTCCCTGTGGATAGTGAACAGGCTGTACGCCGCACGGAGGCTGGACTCCGTGGCGCTCATGGAGTCGCTCGAAAGGGAAAAGGGATTCGTCGGCGTGAGCACTGGGCTGACCGAACTCGTAGGATGTGCCGTGACGGTGTTCAATGACATGAAGCCTTCGGGCAAGGTCATCACGGAGGACGGCCGCATATTCGAGGCTTCGCTCATGTTCGGCTATGCTTCGCGCGGAGAAAAGGTGACAGTCGTGCGGGCGGAGCAGGGGAGACTTTATTGCAGCAGATGATATGTGTCCGGACCAAAATCAATTGCAATGGATAAGTACACGGAAATAAAGAAACTGTTTGCATCGAGAGAAGATAAGGAAAATGCCGCCGTAATGTCAAAGTATATGAGGAATATGTTTGACTTTTACGGCCTGCACGCTCCTGAACGGAAAAAAGTCTACGAGGACTTAATCAGGGCGGACAAAAAGGCCAAGGCGATAGACTGGGTTTTTCTGGACAGGTGCTATGAAGACGGACACAGGGAATTTCAATATCTGGTTTGCAACTATCTCCTGGCGGCTAAACAATATGTCGTCTTTGAAGACATTCCGAAAATCAGGAAGTATATAATTACAAAATCCTGGTGGGACACGATAGACTTTTTGGATAAAGTAAAAGGATTCATAGACAGGCATAAAGACCGGATGTCCAGCCTGAGCATAAGAGAAGCAAGTAAATATATTTAATCAGTCGTGTCATGCTCCGGTTTGATGCGCAGCAGACATACATTTTCGACATGCTGCGTGTGAGGGAACATGTCCACGGGCTGCACGGCCTTTATTTCATATTTTTTTGACAAAATGGCCAAATCCCGTGCCTGCGAAGCCGGATTGCAGCTTACGTATACTATTTTCTCGGGAGCCGCGGCAAGTATGGTTTCCGCCACGTCCGGATGTATTCCGGCTCTCGGAGGATCCAGTATTATGACGTCCGGCCGGCCGTGCTCTTGCATGAATTCTTCGGTCAGCACGTCTTTCATGTCTCCGGCGAAGAATTCGCAGTTATGTATGCCGTTGGTCCCGGCATTGATCCGGGCGTCCTCGATGGCTTCCGGCACATATTCTATGCCTATCACCTTTGCCGCTCCGGAGGATATGAACTGGGCTATCGTGCCGGTGCCTGTATAAAGGTCATATACGGTCTCCGTGCCGTTCAGGGCGGCGAAGTCCCTCACAACCGAATACAGTTTCAGGGCCTGTCCCGAGTTGGTCTGATAAAACGACTTGGGCCCTATGCGGAAACTGAGCCCTTCCATACGTTCGCAAATGGAGTCTTTGCCATGATACAGGATGCAGTCCAGATCCGCGATGGAATCATTCAATTTGTTGTTTATCACATAGTAGACCGAGGTTATTTCGGGGAATGCTTCTATTACGGCGTCCAGCATCCCGCGCCTTTTGTCCTCGTCATCGCCGAAAAAGCACACTATAAGCATCAGATCGCCTGTGTCGGCTGTACGTATGAACATGTTTCTGACGAATCCTCTGTTTTCCCTTATATTGAAAAATTCAAGACCGTGCGAAACCGTATACTCCTTGATAAACAGCCGTATGGCATTGCTCGGCTCGCGCTGCAGCCGGCATTCTTTAATATCCAGGACCTTGTCGAAAAACCTGCCTACATGAAATCCGAGCCCGCACAGTTCGGCAGGGGAGAGTGCGTCAGGATTTTCGTCGCCGTATATCCATCGCTTCGACGAGAACGTGAATTCCAGCTTGTTGCGATAATACTGCGTTTTGTCCGACGGCAGCGTCGGGGCGATTTCAGGCACGTCGAGATGGCCTATGCGCACAAACTGGTCACGTACCTGACTCCTTTTGGCTTCGAGCTGCATTTCGTACGGGAGAGGCTGCCATCTGCACCCGCCGCAGATGCCGAAATGCGGGCAGAAAGGCTTGAGACGATGCGGCGAAGGGGTGACGAGACGGTGGCAGAAGCCTTCCATATAATTCTTTTTTTTCTTTGTCACCTTGACGTCCATTACGTCTCCGGGTACGGCGAATTCCACGAAAAGCACCTGTCCGTCCACGTGCGCGAGAGCCTTGCCTTCGGCGGCTACGGATTCGATCCCAACTTTTTCAATTATCAGGTCCAGTTTTTTTCTTGCCATTGTCTTGCAATCGTATTACTTGTACAAACGCCGCAAATTTACTAAAAAACCGCATTCTCCGTGCAGGGGACAGGAATTCATCCGCACAACTTAACATAATATAAATTGTGTAACAATAGCGGGGCAGTACGGATGAAACAGGAACAATGTCATGAACTGATTAAAGATACAAAAAATTTAACTAAATTTGCATCGCTGAAACCAAGACCTGTTGATATCATGTCAGTAACTGTCAAGATTGTACAAAACCGCAGGGATTTACGTAAATTCGTGGATTTCCCGAACAGGCTGTACAAAGGAAACGAATTTTACGTTCCCAGGCTGTTCATGGACGAAATGGACACGCTCGATCCGAAGAAAAATCCTGCCTATGAATTCTCCAGCGCTGAATTGTATCTGGCATACAAGGACGGGGAACTCGTAGGACGCGTGGCGGCCATAATCAATACCAAGGCCAACGAATCATGGAAACATGACGAGGTAAGGTACGGATGGTTCGATTTCATAGATGACAAGGAGGTCTCGGGGGCTCTCATCGACGCGGTCGTCGCCTACGGGAAAAAGCACGGCATGACATCGATCGCAGGCCCGCTCGGCTTCACCGATTTCGATCCGGAAGGCATGCTCGTGGAGGGTTATGACCAGATCGGCACGTTTCCGCTGATATACAATTACCCCTATTATGTGAAGCACATGGAGGACATGGGCTTCGAAAAGGTGGTGGACTGGCTCGAATACAAAATTTTCTTCACCGACGAGATTCCTGCGCGCATCGAGCGCGTTTCACGCATAGTTATGGAGAAATACGGCGTCCGCGTGCGCAAAGTCACCCGCCGGGAAGTGCGCAAGGAGCAGATAGGGCGCAAAATATTCGACCTCATCAACAGGACATACTGCAATCTGTTCGATTTCACCATATTGACGGACAAGCTGGTGGACAAATATGTGGATACCTATCTCGGGCTGCTCGACCTGGAATTCGTGACGATCATAGAGGACAGGGAAGGCAAAATCGTAGGCATGGGCATCACTATGCCGTCCATCGTGCACGCCATGCAGAAATGCAGGGGCAGACTGTTCCCATTCGGCTGGTACCACCTTCTCAAGTCCATGTATTTCAAGTACGAGGAAGCCATCGAACTGCTGCTCATAGCCGTCGAGCCGGAGTGGATGAACAGGGGGCTCAACGCACTGCTTATCAAGGACATGATACCGCGTGCATCCAAGCGCGGGTTCGTATATGCCGAGACCAATGCGGAGCTGGAGAACAACAGCAACGTCCAGAGCCAATGGTCGGATTTCAGGACGGAGCAGCACAAGCGCCGCCGCGTATATGGGAAAAAGATATGACAACGACAGCGAAGGCACGGCCTCCGCTTCCCTGCTCCCTCCCCTGCCGGAGCGCATGCGTCCGCATACCCTTGACGAGTATGTAGGACAGCGCCATCTTGTCGGAGAAGGCTGCATTATCCGCAATATGATTGAAAGCGGCGAATTGTCGTCCTTCATATTGTGGGGTCCGCCCGGAACGGGGAAGACGACTTTGGCGAGGATCATCGCGGAGAGCATGGAGCGGGAATTCTTTACCTTGTCCGCCGTCAGCGCAGGAGTCAAGGAAGTGCGCGAAGTCATAGACAGGGCGAAAGCCGGTTCCGTTTTCGGAAGATCCGCGGCCCCCGTGCTGTTCATCGATGAAATACACCGCTTCAACAAGGCGCAGCAGGACGCCCTGCTCGGCGCCGTGGAAGCCGGGACCATAACGCTGATAGGCGCCACTACCGAAAATCCGTCGTTCGAAGTCATTACTCCCCTTCTGTCCCGCTGCCAGGTCTTTGTTCTCAAGACGCTCGGGCCGGACGACATGCGTACGCTGCTCGAAAGGGCCGTCAAGAATGACTCAATCCTGAGAAACATCGACATACGCATCGAAGAGACCGCGGCCTTGTTCCGTTACGGCGGCGGAGACGGCAGGAAATTGTTGAATATCTTGGAAATCCTTGTGAATCAATTCAGGAGGACTCCCCCAGTCGTGGTTAATAACAAAAATGTTACCGCCTGCCTGCTTGACAATTCGGCCATTTACGACAAGAACGGGGAGATGCATTACGATATAATTTCCGCGTTCATAAAATCCGTCCGCGGTTCGGACCCCAACGCGGCCGTCTATTGGCTCGCACGGATGCTCGACGGCGGCGAAGATCCGCTTTTCATCGCCCGCAGGCTTTGCATTCTGGCCGCCGAGGACATAGGGCTTGCAAATCCCAACGCATTGCTGCTCGCAAATTCATGTTTTGAGATAGTGGACCGGATAGGCATGCCGGAGGCCCGCATCCCGTTGTCGGAAACGGCCATTTACCTTGCGTCCTCGCCAAAGAGCAATTCCGCCTACATGGCCATAGATGCGGCCCTGTCCGCGGCAAAAGACACCATAGGCGCCGCCGTGCCGCTGCATCTGCGCAACGCCCCTACTTCCCTGATGAAGGAGCTCGGCTACAGCGACGGCTACAAATACGCCCACGACGCTCCGGGGCATTTTGTGGATTTGGAATTCATGCCCTCCGAGCTGTCGGGAACGGTGTTCTATGATCCGCAGGAAAACAAGCAGGAATCGGCACTGAAGGCATATCTCGAACGGTGCTGGCCCAAATATTACAAGAAAAAGCCTTAGAAAGGATAGCCTACCCCGAAATGGAAGGCCATGCGCCTTTCCGGAAATATTCTGGAAAGCGGTATGAAATACGACTCCTTGTACAGGGGATCGTGCAGCTGGAATCCGGTGTCGATGCGCACGAGTATGAATGACAGGTCCAGACGCAGCCCTATCCCCCAGTCCACGGCAATGGACTGCCCGAGAGTGCTCCACTTCAATTTCTCGTTCCCGGCCGCATATCTGTTTGTATTCCATACGTTTCCGGCATCTATGAAGAATGCGCCGTTCAATTTCCAGAATAGCGGGAAACGATATTCGGCGTTCATTTCCAATTTAGTGTCCCCCGTCTGGTTGGCGATGGTGAAATATTCGTTCAGCGGAGCGGTCCCGGGCCCGACAGTCCTCGCCTGCCAGCCTCTGAGGCTGTTTGCACCGCCGCTGTAGAACTGCCTTTCGAAAGGCATGTTGCCGCTGTTGCCGTAGGCGAACCCCTTTCCGGCAAGGAACCGCAGCGCTATGGCCTGATTGTCGCGGCGGCCGAAAAACATTGTCTTGCCGAGCTGCAGCTCAAAGCGCACGTACTGCGAATAAGGAGTATTGAAAATCAGCCTGTTCCCTGTCTCCGCATCCCGCTTCAGCACAGGATTGAGCAGGGAAAGCACATTTCCCGAAAGATCGGTCTGCAGCCTTTCGTAATGGTAGCTTTTCTTCGGGACGGCATCGTTGTCCGTCGTATAATATATAATTCCCCTCAATCCGGCGTCTATATGGCTGGAATAGGAGCTCATCAGATAAGGATCGGTTTCGATTTTTTCAGCGAACTCGGCGCCGATGTCATAAAGGCGCACTATGTTGGCCTGTATCGGATATACTTGATAGAAAAAGCGGTTGCGGATGCTGCCGGAGAATCCGTAGGAAAACGAAAAAGTGTTCCTCGTGTATTCCGGACGGTCCTGAAAGTTGAACGACAGGGCGACATCGGTGCGCGGAATGTAAATGCCGTGGAACCTGTCGTACGAAAGCCCCACGAAGCGCGGGAAGCTGACGCTTACGGACGTGCCGAACTCCGTGGAATACACGGACGAACCGGGCTTGAACTGGAAATCGCCCGAGAAACTCATGTTCAGCCTCTCCCCGCCGCGGAAAATGTTTTTATGATAATAGCTGAACTGCGGGGAAATTCCCATCAGGCCGCTTGAATTGGTCGAAGTCTCAAGGTTCACCTTGTAGCCCTGCAGCTTGGAATGCGTGAGGTCGATGCGGCAGTCCACGGTGGACGAATCCGCCGGGCTCAGCTCCACGTTCACGCCGCTGAATACGTTGAGCGCCGACAGCCTGGAATAGGTTGTGTTTACGGTACGCTCCCTGTACAGGGCGCCCGGCCTGACGGTGTTCAGGCCCTGCAGGAGCTCTTCCCTTATCTTCAGGTCTTTCCCGTAGGAAATGGTCACGTCTCCGAAACGGTATCTGCGTACCGGCGAAGCGCTTTCGCTGCTTTCGTTTCTGGTGAATTCCCGCACGGACATCGTGAGCGCGGCCGTCCCCGGGGTGGAAATGGTGTCGGCCTCGAAAGAATAATTGTTTTTGTTGAATCCGTAATAGCCGATGTTGCGGAAATGCTGCGCGGAACGCTCGCTCTCCGCCTCAAGCGCGGCCTCCGACAGGAAATCGCCCGGCCTGACGGCGACGTTGGCGGTGTCGGCCATGAAGTCCTCCGCACACCCGCCTTGCACGTCTATATTGTAATTTATTGATCCAATCGGTATTCTCTTGCCTAATGTAACGTAATACTTTACCTTGACGGTGCGTTTTTTCTTCTCGATTTCGCTCCTTATGCTTGAGCCGTACCAGCCGGTGTACTCCAGGTGGTTGAGCATATTGTCGACCGAGGATTTTACCTGGGTCGAATCGAACACTACCGGCGCCTCGCCTATCTTGCGGAACAGGCCGCCTTTTTCGGGATCGGCCTTTCCCCAGTTGTAGACGTATAGAAAGGGGCTCCACCCGAAAATGACGGAGGAATTGGGCTTCTGAAGAATGTAGGGATTCAGCTCGTTGGCATTGAACCGCCTGTCATTGGTGATCTCCACTTTGTTTCCCGCAAGACGGTACTCCCCTTCCCGCAGCACTTTGGTCGTGCTGCATGCCACAGCCGCAAGTCCGGCCAAAAGCAGTCGTATGACAGATTGCGCCTTTATCATCAGGTACGTTGATTCCACAAATTTATTAAAATTGCCCGAATAATTCTATATTTGCGGGCGAAATGTAACATGGCGCAGGAATGAAAAACAAATACATTGACCTTGTCGAGCAGACATTCGACTTTCCGCAGGACGAATTCAGGGTAGAGGACGGCAACCTTTTCTTCAACGACATCGACATGATGGACGTCATAGGGCAATACGGCACGCCGCTCGTGATAACCTATCTGCCGAAAATTTCTTCGCAGATCCAGAGGGCGCGGAGGCTGTTCAAGGTGGCGATGGCCAAGGCGGACTACCGCGGCGACTACCACTATTGCTATTGCACCAAAAGCTCGCAGTTTGCATTCGTGCTGCACGAAGCGCTGAAAAACGACGTCCATCTCGAAACATCTTCGGCATACGACCTCGATCTGGTCAGGGCGCTCGAAAAGGACGGCTCGCTCAAGAAAGAAGACACCATCGTCATATGCAACGGCTTCAAGCGTCCGCAATACATAAAGAATATCGTATCCATGCGTCATGACGGCTGGGAGCACATCATTCCGGTCCTTGACAACAAAAACGAATTCGAAGACCTTGATTCCCTGCTTGCCGAGCCCACCGACATAGGCGTGCGGATTGCCTCGGAAGAGGAGCCCAATTTCGATTTCTATACATCGAGGCTCGGCATACGCTACAGCGACATATTGCATTTCTACAAGAACTCCATATCGAAAAAGCCGAAGCTGCGCCTGAAGATGCTGCATTTCTTCATCAACACAGGCATCAGGGACACGTCGTATTATTGGAACGAACTTTCCAAATGCGTAAGCCTCTATTGCGAGCTCAAGGAAGTCTGTCCGGACCTCGACAGTCTCAACATAGGCGGCGGACTGCCCATCAAGACCTCCCTGGCGATGGATTTCGATTACGAATACATGGTGGAGGAAATAATAAACCAGATCAAGTCGGCATGCAATGCGCACGGAGTCGCCGAACCGCACATATACACCGAATTCGGGAGCTTCACCGTGGGCGAATCCGGCGCCACCATATTCAAGATACTCGACATCAAGCAGCAGAACGACAGGGAACGCTGGTACATGATAGACAATTCATTCATGACCACCATGCCGGACACGTGGGGACTCAACCAGAGATTCATCCTTCTGCCCATCAACAAATGGGAAGACGAGTACCAGAGGGTGTTTCTCGGCGGGCTTACATGCGACAGCCAGGACTTCTACAACGCCGAGTTCCATTCCAACGCCATCTTCCTTCCCACGATACGCAACCGCAGGGAGTCGCTCTACATCGGCTTCTTCCATACCGGAGCCTATCAGGAGGCCATTTCAGGATTCGGCGGCGTGAAACATTGTCTCCAGCCCTCCCCCAAGCATCTGCTGCTCGACAGGGACGCGGACGGCAGGCTCGTTACGACCGTGTTCGCCGAAGAGCAAAGCTCCGCTTCCATGCTAAAGATTCTCGGCTATGATATCGAATAGCGAGATAAAGCTAATAAAATCTTTGTCCATAAAGAAGTTCCGTGACGAGTACGGACTTTTCGCGGTGGAAGGTGAAAAAATGGTGGAGGAGGCTCTCGCGTCTTCTTTCGAAGTGGTGAAAGTATTTCGCACGGAAGACATTGGAGAGGCCGCCATGTCCAGGATTTCCGCATTCAAGACTCCTTCGCCTGCGCTGGCCGTGGTCAGGAAGCCGGAAGACGTCGGATTCAAGGTCGGAAAGGGCCTCTGCCTTGCCTTGGATTCAATAAGGGATCCCGGAAACCTCGGAACCATAATCCGGATTGCCGACTGGTTCGGAATAAAGTCGGTCGCGGTCTCGGCCGGCACCGTGGACGCCTTCAATCCCAAGACGGTACAGTCCACCATGGGCGCGCTTTTCAGGGTGGGAATCCATTGTTGCGACATAGTCCGGGCATGCAAGGACGTACTTTCCGCCGGCGGAAAAGTATACGGTACGTTCTTGGATGGAAAGGACATTTATTCGCAGGAACTCCCATGCGACGGTGAAAAACCGTCCATGATAGTCATAGGCAACGAATCCGAAGGCATTTCCCCGGCCGTGGAAAGCGTAGTGTCGGAAAGACTCTTCATCCCGCCTTTTCCGGCCGGCGTGCAGGGGTCGGAGTCTCTCAACGCCGCCGTGGCCGCGGGAATCGCCGTGGCGGAATTCCGCCGCAGGGAAAGATTCAGATCAGTCTGACGGACCAGTCCATCGGCTGAACGGTCATATCGACCGTCATCCGGCTTCCTATGGCCTCCGGAGGTATGTTCAATGTCATGCGGGCCGTTTCTCCCGAAAAATTGGCCGCTATCAGGAATGTCTTTTCGGCGCTGCTGCGCAGGAAAGCAAAGTGGCGGTCAGGATCGAATCCCTCTGAACCGTAATTGCAGTAGCAGAGGTCGAACATGGCGCCTTCCGTGACGGCAGGCTCGCAGGAAGCGAATTTCAGCAATTCACGATACCGTTTCAAGACGCTGTTTTCCTTTTCCATGCCGTGGATATGCCGCCACAGCATGCGGAGCGATCCGACCTGCCACCAGTCGAAAATGGAGGTCCTGCCGTTTACGCCGCTGAAAGGTTCGTCGTCCATGCCTTCCTCCCCTGCTTCCTGCCCCGCATAGATCATGAACGATGCGGTATTGAGGAGAAGCGACACGGCAAGCGCAGCATAGGCATTCTCGGCTTTTCCCGCGAAAAAAGGCGAAGCGATGCGCTGCTCGTCATGGTTTTCGAGAAAATTGAGCATATACGACTGCAGGTTGCCGAGGAATTGCCAGCTGCCCGTGATCTGACGGGCGGACTGCCATAGTTCCGGAGCCCCGGAGCCATTAACATTTTTCCCTACGATGGCCCTGAGGGAGTCGTACAGCCCCGATTTGTCGTAAAGCATGTCGAAGCCCACCTCACGCACGTATTTGCCGTATTCGTTCTTCTGATATACTTCGGCTATGAAAATGATGTCGGGAAATTCTTCCTTTATGCTTCGGATGAGCCATGTAAGAAATTCCGGCGGGACCAGCTCCGCCATATCGCAGCGGAATCCGTCAACGCCCTTGCCGGCCCAGAACCGCACAATGTCGAGCATCTTGTCCCACGTGCCGGTATGGAAGTCGCAATAATTCAGTTTCACGGTCTCGTACCAGTCGTTCGCCGTCGGCTGCGGAGTATAGTTGTTGCCGGTAGCCTTTGCCGGCGCTTCCATGAACGGCTCAAGCAGACGGGCATATTTTCCCGTGTCGCCTCCTTCGGCGGCATAGTCCACGAGCCATTGAGGCAGGATATTGAATTTCCTGCCAAAATCTCCCGAACGCAGTGCGGAGCATTCTTCATCGAATTCTTTCCGGTTAGGCAGTTGCAGCACCGTCCCCGGATAATAGAAGAAATCGTTTTCCGGACGCCAATGTACCAACACGTCGTCCCCCGCCCCGAGTATCTCAGTCCCTGCGGGGGCGGCGGAACCGTGTCTGCAATAATCCCTCGCCACATGGTTGGGTATGAAATCCATTACGACCTTGAGACCGGCGGCGTGCGTCCTGTCTATGAGCGATTCGAATTCGGACATCCTTTCCGACGGTACGTCCGCGAGATACGGATTGACGTCATAGTAATCCGTGATTGAATACGGGGAGCCGGCTTCGCCTTTCACGAGCTGCGGATGGGACGGGACGCAGCCGTTTTCCGATGCCTTCGTAGCATGGCGTATGACGCCTGTGTACCATACGTATGAGACTCCCAGATCCTTTATGTAGGCGAGCGATGCTTCGTCGATTGAGCCGAATTTGCCGCAGCCGCACTCCCCCAGTGTCTTGGGCACCCCGCCGCCGTCCGGCCCGTAATGCCCCCACAGTCTCGGAAGTATCTGATATATTATTTTTTTCATCGGTCAAAATTAACATTTTTCTGCACCGTCATTGCTCCTCCTTTCAGACAATTCTCCCTGAATTTCCTTCATTTTGGAAGTCGTCAAAGGATAGAAAAGCAGGCATACTATGCCGAAGACGGAACCTATGGCCGGAATATAGCTCATGAGGCCCTTGATTGCGGCCAGCGTTCCGGGAGCCTGCACGGCAAGATCCTTGTCGTATCCGCATAGGGCAAGCACCTGCATGAGCAGGAACGCGCCGAATGCTCCTCCGAATTTCTGCGCCATCGACGAAGACGAGAAAATCAGGCCCGTCGAAGCATGCCCGTTCTTATGTTCCGAATAATCCGCCACGTCGGCGAACATGGACCACAGCAGCGGAGAATTGAGTCCTATGGCTATGCAGATCAAAACTTGTATTATGAGCAAGGCCCAGAAACCGCCTTTGGTCTCCGGCAGGAAATATATCAGGACGCTCAGGACGCCGATTGCCGCAAGTACCAGCATGAAAGTGTTTTTCTTGCCTATGCGCTCCGACACCGGCACGGCAAACACAACACCCGCCATCTGGGCTATTTCGCCTATGAAAAGGAATACGGCGCACGTTACAAACGCATTGGTACCCAAAATGTTGGAAAAATAATATGCGGCGGCGCCTCCCCTTATGGAGCCGAACAGCAGTATGCCTATGCCTGCACCAAGCAGCAGCCACCACGGACGGTTCGACACGAGAGCCCTAAGGTCGTCCCCTATCGAGCCTGTGCCGGAGTCCGGATCCGTTTCCGCTTTCACGCGTTCGCGGGTCATAAGGAAGCAAAGTATGAACAATATTGCGCATATTATGGCCACCACGCTTACGATGCCTGTCCATTGAGCCGGAGAAGCGTCCCCTACCCCCTTGACAATCCTTTCGGCGCCGTCTACGACGCGGACGGTTCCCAATATGGATTTCTCGAATATGGCGAATATGCCCATTGCTATGAAGCTGCCTATGTATGCGAAAAACATCCTGAAGGACGAGAAAACCGACTTCTCCCGCGAATCGGCCGTCATGACGCCGAGCATGGCCCCGTAGGGAACGTTTATGGCCGTATAGACGGTCATCATCATCAGGTATGTAAGATATGCATAGACATGCTTGAAGGCATAGCCGGCGTCAGGCGTATAGAACGAAAGTATGCCCACCACGGAAAAAGGTATCGCGATCCAAAGCAGGTACGGACGGTATTTCCCCCAGCGCGTATTCGTCCTGTCGGCTATTATTCCCATCACTGGGTCGGAAATGGCGTCGTACAGCTTGGTGACCAGCAGCAGCAACGCGGCATGCTGCGGCTTCAGCCCGAAGACGTCCGAATAAAAAATCGGCAGATAATACGAAAAAATCTTCCAGAACATGGATGATGCCATGTCGCCGAATCCGTAGCCTATCTTTTCCGAAAGGCGCGCATGCGATGCAGCCTCCCTCCGTGGCGGATTGTTTGTAATTTCCCGGTTCATATAGCGTCAGTGTCGTTAAACAATGCAGTTCCTGCACATGCAGTCCTTGCAAATATACTAAGAACTTTGCGTAAGTCGGCAGCAATGCATTATTCTTTTGCGACAATAATTCCCCGACGGCCGCCGGAAAGGCCAAGGGGCCGCTATTCATGCAGATTCGAAAGGTCGGCGAGGACGTCTTCGTAGATGCCGATGATCCGGTTATGCAGTCGTACGGCTATGCACAGGCCGATAACTGCGCCGCTGGCCGCGCCTATCAAAAAAGGCAGCATCATTTCGCCCATGGAAGCATGTATGCACTCTCCGATGAGGTACGCGATCCAAATGAACACCAGTCCGAAGCGAAGCCGGAAATTTTTGAACTGATTCTGCTTTTTCTTTTTGACTTCCTGGACAAAATCCTGTATGGACAGGTCCAACATGGCATCCATGTCAACCTCGGGCGTCGAGACGAAGTTCCATATAACCAATCCAAGGTAGAACGCGATGCTTACAATGACGAACGACAGACGCATCCCCAAAGAGACATGCGTATAATAAAATGTGGCTGCTACAAACGGGATCAAGGCCAAATGAATCCACTTTTTGCCGTACAGCCTTTTCAGCGAGCCCATCTTTTTGCGTACCGATGCTTTCAGGGATTGTTCATTCGCAATCTCCTGTTTGTCAAGCATGCTCTTCAATTCGGCGTACTCGCGATGCAGCTGTTCGAGTTCGGCCGTCATCTTCAATTCATCTTTATTGCACATATCATTGAATTTTTAATCATTGGACTTTTTCAATTTTTCACGTATCCGGACGAGCCGGAAAGAAACGTTTTTTACGGAAATCCCGACTATGACTCCGATCTCCTCATAGCTCAGGCCTTCGAGCCACAGCAGGATGATGGCCCTGTCGAGCAGACCCAGACGGTTGATCCTGCCGTAAAGCCATTTCACCTGCAGCGCCCTGTCGTCCGTTCCCTCGAAAGGATCGATATCCACGCTCAGCGGCACATGCTCCCCCGCGCGGCGGCGTTTCTTCTGCTGATTTATGCAGCTGTTGAGGCTTACCCTGTAAATCCATGTCTTCACATCGGCCTCCCCGCGGAATGAAGACCAGCCTTTCCACAGCCGCAGCATGATCTCCTGGAACAGGTCCTCTATTTCGGCCTTGTCCTTGGAAAACATATAGCAAATGGCATAGATCGTACTTTTATATGCCAGCACCGTACGGGTAAAATCGTGTTCTTGTTGTTGCATTTTATTTCAAACTACGCATATTGGACACCTCAGGTCCGGAAAAACTATATGTACATGCAAAAATATTGTCCGTATTCCATTAATCCTAACACAACCGCGCCGTGGCATCCTGACGGAGCGCCCGAGTTTTTGTCATATCGCGGAATTTGCGTATCTTTCCGCCATGAATGCAATCAGGGACATATATTTTGCCGGAGGGTGTTTCTGGGGCACCGAACATTATTTCAAACAGATAAGAGGCGTTACGTCCACCACGGCTGGCTATGCCAACGGCCGTACCGCCGATCCCTCATACGAAGAGGTATACACCGACGCCACGGGCTTCGCTGAGACGGTACGGGTATGCTACGATCCGCAGGCAATAAGTCTGGAACTTCTTGTGCGCCTGTATTTCAAGGCAATTGATCCGCTCAGTCTCAACCGCCAAGGCAACGACGTCGGCACAAGATACCGTACGGGCGTCTATTACAGGGACGAAGCTGACCTGCCGACGATCCGCAAGGTGTTCGAAGAGACGGAAGCCGCCGTAAAGCATAAACTGGCGGTGGAACTGCTCCCCCTGCGCAATTTCTATGATGCGGAAGAATACCATCAGGATTATCTTGACAAGAATCCCGGCGGATACTGTCACCTCCCCGCGGAACTTTTCGAATCGGCACGCAACGCAAACCAACCGAAGCCATGAACGAAGAAGCCCTGAGATGCCTTTTGTGCGCAAAGCCCGGATGTTCCCTCGCATGTCCGGTACGTACGCCGGTGCCCGTATGCATGAGATTGTACATTGACGGCCGGATCGACGAAGCCGGGGAAATCCTTTTCCGCAACAATCCCCTCTCGGCCATCACGGCGCTCATTTGCGACTGGGAGCGGACCTGCATGGGACATTGCGTGCTCAACAGGCGCAACATGCCCGTGCGCTGGCATGAAATAGAATACGAAATATCCTGGGAATATCTGCGCAGGAAGCATCTGGTACGTTCCGCCGGAGACAAGGGCAGGATATCCGTAGTCGGGGCCGGCCCGGCCGGCATCGCCGCCGCGATATGGCTTGCCGGGAACGGCTGCGAGGTGCATGTCTATGATGACAATCCGAGGATAGGAGGCGTACTGAGATACGGCATACCGCCTTTCAGGCTCGACAGAAAATACGTGGACGAATATGAAAGGCTGTTTGATGAGGCCGGAATCCGTTTCCACGGAAACGTTTCCGTAGGCAAGGACACGAGTCTGGACGAGCTCGAATCATCGTCGGACGCCGTGCTGCTCGCCGCCGGCGCATGCAGGCCGGCGAAACTCGGCATACCCGGCGAAGATCTTCCGTCCGTGGTCAGCGCCCTCGACTTTCTTAAAAATCCCTTATCGTTCACGCTCGGCAGGAAAGTAATAGTCGCCGGCGGCGGCAACGTGGCCATGGATGCATGCAGGACGGCCATGCGCATGGGGGCCGACACATGGGTATATTACAGAAAGACATTCGAAAACATGCCCGCCGGACGGGCTGAGGTGCAGGAAGCCATCGACGAAGGCGTACGGTTCAGCACTTTCAAGGCCCCCGTTGAAATACGCGACGGGGCGGTAGTGTTCCGTGACTGCGAGAACGTCACCGATCCGGAGACCGGACGCATCTCCACGCATATTCTCGACGGGACCGACCGGGAAGTGGCATGCGACACGTTCATCGTGGCGATAAGCGAACGGGCTGACCTGTCCGTTTTCGACGGCAGGATGCCAGAGCTCGACGGACACGGCTATCCGGTGACGGACGGCGACGGCCGGATACCCGGCACCCGCATTTTCGAAGCTGGAGACTTCCTTACCGGTCCCCGGAGCGTCGTAGCGGCTGTGGCCGGCGCCCGCAAAGCCGTAGACGCCATACTGGACGGCGCCGCAAAGGATTGAAACAAGACATTATGAAAGCATTGCTCATATATTCCGGAGGGCTCGACAGCACCACCCTCCTGAACGAATACAGGGAAGACATAAAGATAGCCTTGACGTTCGACTACGGTTCGAAGCACAATGCCAAGGAGATAGCCTGCGCAGAAGAAAATTGCAGGATTCTCGGCATCAGGCATATAGTCGTCCCGCTCGATTTCATAGGCAGATATTTTCGCAGCGGCCTGCTGAAAGGAGGCGAAGAAATCCCTGACGGACGTTACGATGACGAAAACATGAAAGTGACGGTAGTGCCGTTCCGGAACGGAATCATGCTTGCAGTGGCCGCCGGATTCGCGGAAAGCTACGATCTGGACACCGTCCTCATCGCCAACCACAGCGGGGATCATGCCATATATCCCGACTGCCGCCCGGAATTCATAGAGGCCTTCGACGCGGCGGCGCATGCCGGCACATACAACGGAGTCCGCATCGTCTCGCCTTACTGCAATATAAGCAAGCGCGAGATCGCCCTCAGGGGCAGAAAAATGGGCATCGACTATTCGCGCACATGGTCGTGCTACAAAGGAGGCGACGTACATTGCGGCCGCTGCGGCACCTGCACCGAGCGCAAGGAAGCTCTTGAAGGCTTTGACGACACAGTCTACGAGCATTGCGACGATTGAACCTATGGTTTGGATAAAATAATTGAAACGATTGATATGTATTACGTTACCAAACGACTCGAAATATCCGCCGCGCACAGCCTCTCGCTTTCGTACGAGAGCAAATGCGAAGAAATGCACGGCCACAACTGGATAGTGAAGGTCTACTGCAAGTCGGAGACCCTCAACGCCGACGGCATGGTGACCGACTTCACCGGCATCAAGCACAAAATAGAAAACCGTCTGGACCACAAGAACCTCAACGACGTACTCCCCTTCAATCCCACCGCAGAGAATATTGCACGGTGGATCTGCGACAATGTGGACAACTGCTACAAGGCCGAAGTCTGGGAGTCGGAAAACAATATGGCGGCGTACGAGCGATGAAAATCTACCGGATCAACGAAATCTTTTACAGCCTCCAGGGCGAAGGGTTCTGGTCCGGGACGCCAATGGTGTTCGTGCGGATGTCCGGGTGCAATCTGCGCTGCCCGTTCTGCGACACCGACCACGGCTCCTATGCTGAAATGGATTCGCACAGGATAATATCTGAAGTGCGGAACGCTTCATCCGAATGCAGGCGGATCTGCATCACAGGCGGAGAACCGGCGCTGCAGATAGACGACGGGCTCGTGGCGGATTTGCACGAAGCCGGATATTCCCTGCACATCGAGACCAACGGCACCATGGAACTCCCCTCCGGGATAGACTGGATCACGGTAAGCCCGAAAAGCGACGCCGTACACAGCCCCGCCGCGGCAACGGTGCTCCGGCATGCGGACGAGATCAAGCTTGTATTCCTTGGCACGGACGTGGAAAAATGGGCGGACTTCCCTGCCGCGCATCATTTTCTGCAGCCGTGCTCATGCGAAAACACGGCGGAGACCGTCGAATACGTGCTTCGGCACCCTCGGTGGCGCCTGTCGCTCCAGACACACAAATATATTGACATCAGATAAATATGAGGGATATGAAGAAAAATGTCATAGCGGCGCTTGCGATGCTTGTGTGTATCGCCGCCGCGGCCGGAAATCCCGGCAGGACGCTGAGGCTCGACTATATTTTCTCAGGTACGGACAAGACTGCGGAAATCGCCCTTGCCGGACTGGGCAGCATCGAGGGATGGGCCGGCCGCTGCGTCAACATGGACAAAGTGGCGCTCAAAGGCAACGGACAACTGTGCATGAAAGACGCCGCCACAGGCAAAGTCCTGTACCGCAACTCTTTCTCCACGCTGTTCCAGGAATGGCAGAACAACGAAGAGGCCGTGAACGTGAGGAAATCGTTCGAAAACGTATTCCTCGTGCCCATGCCTGACGGCAAAGCCGAAATAACCATAGAACTGTACGACAACAAAGGGGCCGTGTCTGCTTCGCTGACGCATCCCGTCGATCCGGACGACATACTTATCAGGCCCATCGGCCGGAACCCCGAGCCGTACAGATATCTGCACCGCAGCGGGCCGAGCGAAGAAAAAATCGACATTGCCATAGTGGCCGAAGGATACTCCGCCTCCGAATCGGAACTCTTCTACGCCGACGCAGAAAAGGCGGTGAACGACCTCTGGAGCCACGAGCCTTTCGCAAGCCTCAAGGACCGCTTCAACATAGTGGCGGTGGCCGCTGAATCGGCCGACAGCGGCGTCAGCGTGCCGAGGGAAGGCCTTTGGCTCGACACGGCGCTCGGCTCGCACTTCGACACTTTCTATTCGGACAGATACCTCACTACCCTGCATCTCTTCCGACTGCACGACATCCTGGCCGGCATTCCCTACGAACACATAATAATCCTCGCCAATACGGACAAATACGGCGGAGGCGGCATCTTCAACTCATACATACTCTCAAGCGCGCACAACGAATACTCTTCGCCCGTGATAGTGCACGAATTCGGGCACAGCTTCGCAGGCCTCGCCGACGAATATTTCTACGACGACCAATATGTGGATTTCTACTATCCCGACACGGAGCCGTGGGAGCCTAACATCACCACGCTTGCGGACTTCCGGTCGAAATGGCCGGACATGATGGGCAAAGACGGGGTCGGCCTATACGAAGGGGCGGGCTATCAGTCAAAAGGCGTCTACCGCGGAAGCAAGGACTGCCGCATGCAGACAAACACATATCCCTCCTTCTGCCCCGTATGCGAACGGGCCATCAGGAGGATAATAGATTTCTATACCGTAGAGTCGGACTGAACTACTTCGAGAGGAACCTCTTCTCGGCTTCGTCCCAATCGATGATCTGCCACAGCGCGGCGATATGGTCGGGACGGCGGTTATGATAGTCAAGATAATAGGCGTGCTCCCATACGTCGAACGTTATCAACGGGTTCAGGCCTTTCAGCACGGGGTTGGAGGCATTCGGCTCCTGTGTCACGTGCAATTTGCCTTCGGCGTCGGAGGAAAGCCATACCCAGCCGGAGCCGAACAGGCCGGCGCCTTTTTTGGAGAACTCATCCTTGAAAGATTCGAATGAACCGAACTGCGCGTCGATGGCTTCGGCCAGTCTGCCGACAGGACGGTTGTCCTCGCGCGGCGCACGGAACTCAGTGAAATAAAGATTGTGGTTCAGGAGCTGCCCGGCGTTGTTGAATACGGCGCCTTCGGAGCCGCGGACTATCTCCACGAGATTCTTTCCCTCGAAATGAGTGCCGGCTACGAGACCGCTCAGGTTGTCCGCATAGGCCTTGAGATGTTTTCCGTAATGGAAAGATATTGTAGTTGAACTGATTGCCGGTTCGAGGGCGTCTTGGGCATAAGGAAGCCCGATGAGGCCGAACCTGCCGTTTGCCGGAGTGATAAGAGTGTTGTCCATTTCGAAACGTTTTTTGTTTGTGCAATAATAGCGATTTTTCCCGAATAATCAACTGCGGAATGTTATTTGCTATTAAAAAGTATTTTGAGTATTTTTCGGAAAACTAAGTACCATGGAAGCAAAAAATTTGTGGCACAATATAAAGGTGCAGCTGCACGAGATAACCAACATCAACGACTACATCGACACCCATGATGCGGCGGAGAGGATAAAGAGCAACATATGGTTCCGAGGGCCGAACGTATGGATTCTGGCTTTCTCGATAGTGATAGCCTCGGTAGGCCTCAACGTCAATTCCACCGCCGTCATCATCGGCGCCATGTGCATCTCCCCTCTTATGGGGCCTATAATCGGCATCGGCCTCTCCCTCGGCACCAACGACGTGGACCTGCTGCGCAAGGGAATGAAGAACCTGCTGGTCATGGTGGCCATAAGCCTTCTGGTGTCATTCTTCTATTTTCTCATTTCCCCGCTCAACATAGTCAATCCTACGGAGCTTGAAGCAAGGACAAACCCCACCATATACGATGTGCTGATAGCCCTGTTCGGCGGCCTCGCCGGCATACTCGAAAGCTGCCGCAAGGAGAGGGGCACGGTGCTGGCCGGAGTCGCCATTGCCACCGCCCTCATGCCGCCGCTCTGCACGGCCGGATACTGCCTTTCCAACGGCGACTGGCACAACTTCTTCGGGGCGTTCTATCTTTTCCTAATCAACGGCGTATTCATCATCATAGCCACGTACATCATGGTGAAGTTCCTGCATTTTCCGAGCATCGAATACGTCAATGCAGCCAAGGCCAAGAAGATCCGCTCCATGATGATGTCGCTGATCATCGCCTTCCTCATCCCGAGCGTCTGGACCGCCTTCATAATGGTGCGCAACAACAATTTCGAAAGGAATCTGAAAGCGTTCATCGAGTCGAACAAGACTTTCTCCGGAGGATACATATACGACTATACCACCAGCAACTCCAACGGCTGCTGCGCCGAAATATACGTGGCCGCCGGATCCATGAGCGAAAAGGACACCGAAGCCCTGCTGGAGTCAGCGGAAAAATTCGGCCTTTCCCGCGACCAGATCATCATAAAGGAACAGTCTTTCGGCGCGAACATATCCGAAGAGTCGGAGAAATTGGTGCGCGGCATATATGAGAGGGCCGATACGGAAATCAGCCGAAAGGAAGAGCGTATAAAAGAGCTTGAAAAGCAGCTGGACGACATCAGGGCCTCGGAAATCCCCTACGTGCAGCTGACCAAGGAAATACGGTTCCGCTATCCGGAAATAACTGAGGTCTGCATCTCGAAGGGCGCCGCGGTCACGGCCGACAGCCTTGTCGTATCGGACAGGATCCAGGTCATCGCCGCATCCGAGAAAGCCCTGCCGGACAAAGACATAGCCGAGATGACCGAATGGCTGAAAGTCCGTATGAACGACAGCACCGTCACAGTGCTGAACGTCATGGAATAAAATCGCTTTGTGAAGCGCGATTGCTGTTGCTTGCTTTTAAATTATACGAATCATTGCGGTAAATCAAACCTGATTCCAAGGTTTGCGGACACTCCTATAGGATTATCGCTGCGGTATGAGGACAAACTGGTCCCAGAAAGCAAATAACTGCAATATGGCTCGCAGTACAATGATATGTTACGGCTGATGTTATATTGTATTCCGGTAGCAACTACAGCAGACCATAGGAAGTTCTTCTCTCTGAATGATGTCGTTCCCGATAAGGCGGATATGCACTTCTCCACTTCAAGACCTCCTCCGACATACCATTCAAAAGATTTGTTTGAATAGATTGTATAGCTACATCTTACAGGCAATCCTAAATAGTGGATCTGTTGCATTTCATTCCTTGCTCCCTTTGAGGAGGCAATCTCTTTGCGCGAGAGGTATAACGAATAGTCCAGCCCTGTAATGGCCGCAAATCTTTTGCCAAAATCAATACCTATCGATACTCCGAATGTTATAGGGGGAAGATGTTTATAATGAACATTCTCCATTCCTCCGCCACTTAGCATCCCGTTCCCGGCTCCGCTCATCTGAATCATTGTTCCTGAACGACTTGTCATACCTGGCCCTCCTGACAAGCCAATGTGGATTTTTGGCTTGTCAACTTTATGAAGATCTGCATCAATGCTTTTCTTTTCAAAATAGGCATAATGGTCACTGAGTTGTGCGGATGTGTCTTTTACTGATTTGGGAGTGTATTTTCGGATCTCTGCCTTTATTGCTGCTGCCGAGTCTTGTTGCCGATCGGACCCCGCTACAATTATACTGTCCGGATAAGCCTCTTTGCGAGGCCTGTGCAATGCTATGAGTTCATTTTTACATTCCGGTATTTCCGTCTTGATTGCGGCAGCATTGTCTGCGGCAAGGATGAATTCTTTATATGGTTCGTCTACGTTATTGTCAATGCTGTTTCCTCCAAAGAGTACAAAGACCATTATGATAGAAGCGGCAGCTGCAATAGGAATAATGAAACGAACGGCCTTGGCACGCCTGTCTTTCACATAGCGTACCTTGAAAGTATCCCAGTTCCCGACTTGAAGACTGTCCTCAATATTTTGTATCTGATCGGAAATATATTTGTCAAAATCTGTTTTCATAGCCCTTTCTCCTTAATGTATGAATTGACCATATCTGCCAGCATTGCTCTCGCTTTATAGAGAATCGAAGATGATGTTTTCTCCTTTATTCCCAACAATTTTGCAATCTCTTTATGAGAATAATTCTCCAGACAATACATATTGAATATGACTCTTTTACTGTCAGGGAGTCTCGCTATCATTTCAAGTATTGCCTCTTGCGGCACTTTTATAAAGTCATCCTTTTCTGGTTCTGGAATATCCAATATGTGTCCGTCTATTGAGACAAAAGACAGTTTGCGATTTCTTCTCAAATAGTCAATTATAAAATTGACGGTTATGTGTGATATCCAGGTTCTGAGCGAAGCCTTGCTTGAGTCGAATTTGCGGATGTTGTCAAACACACGGATAAAGCAGTCTTGCATAAGATCCTTTGCCAAGTCACTGTCTCCCGTATATCTCATGCAGAGCATATATACCCTCGCCGCATACATTCTATACAGCCTTTCTCTTGCCAAATCATTTCCTTCAGCACATTGTGATGCCAGTGCGGCGTCTTCTTTTGCAAGATTCATTCGGTTTGACTCCATAAACTTATACGCATAATAATACGAATACTTCCAAGATTCTCAAAAATGTTTAACCGCGGTGGCAGTAAATAATTATTCTCTGCGTATATGGAGTAAATCAAACACGAATTATTATGAATGCACTAAACAAACTTTCATTTATGAAATGCCTGCGAACAATCAATTTACTGATATTTTGCCTTGCTTTCATCGGATGCTCAAAGCAGACTGAATATCAGATGATGGTTACTTCTGCACAAAGTTGCGAAGTAACAGTTACATATCCTGATGGATATTGGGGTGATTTGGAAACATTGGAGATCACGCATAATGAGAATTCCGGCGCCAATGTAGTGTTCCACCCGAAGACTATTGATCTGAATGGAGCAAGCTCGAAGTGCATTGTATTTAATGTGGCACGTCCAAATGAGAAAGAATTGGAATGGAGTGAAGATAAATTATCGGCAACGGGTCATAGTACTCTACGATTCAAATCAGATACTCAAGATATTGCATTAAGGTTTGAATTTTCATTGCATTTTAGCGAGAATAAAGACATTCTCGGAGGATCATCAATGTATGTATCAGCTGTATCTTTTGGTGAAAATAGGATAGAGCGAGAAACTCATCCGTTTAATGAGAAATTCGTGATAGATATTACTGAGAAGCTGTTTTGAAATTATACAAAAAATCTGTTAAGCATAATCTGGACGCAGGCCAGCTGGACCATAGCCTC
>CANPZS010000011.1 GCA_947588835.1 uncultured Bacteroidales bacterium
TGCTGTACATCTTTGCTCTTTTTTTGACACAAAGATATCTCGATTCCTCAATATGCCCTTTTTTGACCACTAACAGATATTGTTGCCGAATGAACAGACAATCCTGACTTTCTCCTTCAAACACAAACAGAATCATACCCGGAACGCATTTCCTCTGAAAAGTTTCTCAATGTTGTGCCCGAAACGCAGTTCCTTGTCCGTACATTCGTTCAACGGCTTGATTTTGTTGTCGTCAATGATGAAGTTGCAGTCGGGACGGAGCAGATCGTTCGTCATCAGATACGTGTTGTGCGACGATGTGAATACCTGACAGTCAAGAGCGAACAGCTGCCTGCACACCTCATAGGCCAGTTTGAAATGATAGAAGGCATCGAATTCGTCGATAAAGACGAAGGAGGCCTTTCCCATCTCTTTGATCCAAAAATAAAGCAGCATCAGCGAATGAGTTCCGGTCGAGGCTATCTGATTGAATGAAACCACCGCACCGTCTATTTCGCACAACAAGATCTTGTCGTTGACATTGGGTGTGACGAACTTGAACGACTGCCCGCTTACCCGGTCGATGAAATCGGCAAAGTCATCGACCAGATTATTTTGGATGATGTAAGTGTCTATTATGGTTATATTAGTTTCCAAACCTATGAATTCTCTGGTATCGAGGCATCTGAACCACAGCATGCAATCGGCGAAATCACGCAGGGCAAGCAGACAATGGTCTTTTGGCAACGGATAGGAGATAATCAGAAAATTGACTACGGAGACACGGTTGGCATTGACCATCAAATTCTTTTTCACGGTATCTTCCATCGGAAACGATTTGTCGTCTATTTCAAACGCATTGTCCCGCCGTGAAAAAACAATTTTGCCGTCCACGTTCAATGCCTCGGAAACAAGCGCCCCGGCGCTGTTCTTGGAATAACGATATTCCACTGTCCGGCCATTGAATTTGAACGTATATTCAAATTCCACCGGTGCAGCAGGCCTGCCGGCATATACGAAATTCAAATAATAGTCCTGTTTCTTCCATTTCTGCGACAGATGATTGACTATATCGAAAATGGCCAGGCCGAAATTGGTTTTGCCGGAACCGTTCGGTCCGTAAATAATGCCATTTTTGATTATGCCGTCCTTAACGGCAAAAGTGTTGAACCCGTAACTGCTTGGACGGGACAAATCCCATTCAATCCTCCTTTCGAAGCCTCTGTAATTCTTTACGGCAAATTTAGTCAGCATCATATCCATACGGCATTGAATATTGCAAAGATAATATTTTAAAATATACCGTAAAAAAATTACGGAGAATTTTCATATTCAGTCTTGACAATTTTTGATTACATTTGCAGAGGCCGGTTTTGTCAGAGGCCATGGCATCGCCGGAAAAAGTTTCACCTGATAAATTAAACGGTTATGAAAAAGTCAGCAATCATTGTCGCCGGGCTGTTCGTTGCATTGCAGACAGCATTCGCCGGAGACGTCATCACCCACGACGCTAAGCAGCTTCCGCAGGCGGCCCGCAATTTCATCAGCCTGCATTTTGCCGACCGGCAGCTGTCGTACATCAAGATTGACAGCGAGATCACCGGCAAAAAATACGAGGTTACGTTCACCGACCGTACGGAAATCGAGTTCGACTCCAAGGGCGGATGGACTCAGGTGGATTGCGAACGCTCGTCCGTTCCCGAAGTGCTGGTACCCGCATTCATCCGTGAATACGTGGACGCCAACTACGCCGGAGCGCTTATAGAGAAAATCGAGCTGGAACGGCACGGAGCCACTGAAATAGAACTGAACAACGGACTTTCGCTGAAATTCGACAGGAAAGGCCGGCTGACCGAGATAGACGACTGAGCCGCCGCCCGACGTACAGCTAAAGCATAAATAAGCGATAGAATAGCATAGGCAAAAGTATAAAGTAAAAGTAAAAGCATAACCATAAGCGCATAAGCATAAACAAAAGCTAAAGGCTGCGGCAGGGCACATGGAAACGCAAATCAGGCAGCGTCACGGGAAACCGCGGCACTGCCTGATTCTTTACGACACCCGCAGCGTATTTGCCACGGCCGCCGGAAGCGGATCGTCCGCCCCGTAAGGTTTATCTGACCATATTGGCTATGGAAGCGCCCATCACGCCAAGAGAGGCGATAGACGTAGTATAGCCGAGAATGTTGGAGAGCACGTTGCCGAATTCACGCGACTTGCGGATCGGCACAACTATCTCGCAGCCCGGTTCGATCTGTCCGGCTCCGTTGCCCTTTACCTTCTTGATATTTCCGTTCATGTAGATGATGAACTTCATATTTTTCTTCGCATGCTGGCTGTAGCCGCCGGCCCTGTCTATATAGTAGCCTACGCTCTTGTTTTTCAGATAGCTTACGGAATTGGCCATCATGACGGCGCCGCATATGCGTACGGTATTGGAATACGCAGGCACGTCAAGTATGTCCCCTTCCCTGACTATCAGATCCGCGTCACCGCCCGGATTCCTGAGCGCGGCCTCCAGATCGATGCCTATGGAGAAAGTATCCTGCACCCTCATGCCAAGTGAATCCAGCATCCTGGTGCCCAGTTCCCTGCCCATCAGGTCCAGAACATCGGCCATACGTTTTTTCTCGTCATCGTTGGCAATCCTGATCAGTCTTGCGCCCTTTATGTAGGCCGCATTGGTCAGGCCGCCGGCCTTGGCTATGAGGTCGCTGATCCGCTCGCTGCGTCTGGTCATCACGTAAGGGCCGGCGAATATCACCTCACCAGTGACCGTGACGTTTTTCTGCACCTCATATCCGGGGCTCCTGCGCACGTTGACCTGATCATAGGGCTGCAGCACGAAACCGGGCTCCCCGTCTATGACGAAACCGTCCTTCAGCTTGAAAGAATACATGCGCCCTATGGTATCGCTCTCGGAGATGCTGGTAGGATCCTTTATCCTGCGCGATACGTCCACGCGAACGGTGGATGCGGCGTCCAGCAGACCTCCGGCCCTGATGATAAGGTCCTCGACGGTCATGTTCTCGAAATAGGTGTAGTGTCCGGGAGCGGCGATTTCGCCCATTATAATGACGTCTCCCATGTCTTCGAGATCATGTATGCTCGGAATGTATACGACATCATCCTTGTGCAGGACTATATCCTCCGCCTTGCCGGACATGACGTCGCCTACGTTGAATGAAAGCATTTCGCTGGTGAGGTCGTCCCTGCGGCGCTGGAGCACGCCCCTGCTGAGGAAAGCGTCGTCCATCAGGCCGCCGGCGCGCACGATGAGATCCTTCAGGGTGCCCACGCCGTTGCCGAGTTCGTAGACGTCGGGACGGTATACGGCGCCTTCAATCTCCACCCTGTTCCTGAAACGGTCCACGATGGCTCCGATGACCACTTCGTCGCCGTCCTTCAGGCCGCAGACGGCATAGTCCTTTTCGTCCACGGTCTTAACTTCATATTCTTCCCCGTTGCTGCGGCTTATGCGCAGGCTTTTCCTGAATGCGTCGGACTCGAATCCTCCGGCATACTTTATCAGGTCGGCGACGCTCTCGCCTTCCTTGAGCTCGTATTTCATAGGCCTCTTCACCTTGCCCGTAAGCAGCACCATCACGGAATAGGCCGGCACGATGATGACGTCGCCCTCTTCAAGACGGATGTCGTCGTTCACCTTGCCCGTAAGCATGAAGTCATACACGTCGATCCTGTTGATGACCTTGCCGCCGCGCGTCAGGCGCACGTCCCTGAGGCTGCCTATATCATTTACGCCGCCGGCCCTGTACAGGGCGTGGAATAGAGTGGAGAACGCCGAAAGCGAATATGTGCCCGGCTGGAGCACCTCGCCCATTATGTTCACCTGAATGGTTCTGGCACGTCCGAGGGTAAGTTTCGTGCGGTTGTCCTCGTTCGAATACAGCTTGCCGAGCTCCTTGCGGAGGAAGTTGTCGGCCTCGGTGACCGTCATGCCGCTCAGATATACGGGACCAAGCTCATTCAGGTTGATGGTTCCGTCCGGCGATATGATTTCGCGTATGTTGCTCTGACTGGCGCCCCAGATGTCTATGATGACCTCGTCTCCGGGACCGAGCCGGTAATTGGGCGGAGTGGCCAGATTCACGTTCGGTTCGAAAGTGAGGTTTCTGGTATTGAATATGTTTCTGCCGTACACCACGTTCGACACGCTTATGGAATCGGTGACCTGCTGCGCCACGTCCCATTCGTTGACGAATTCGTCCGACAGCTCACGCAGCCTGTTGGGCAACGCGGCATCCGGCTCGGGTATATGCGAACCGTTGCGCAGTTCGTACATCTTCCTCACTCTTTCCGCCTGCTCCTTCGTAACGCCGAGCGACAGCAGTTCGAGTCCAATCTGTTTCTGTTCCTTGCCGGACGCGATGCCGTTTTTCACATACTCCATCACCTCATCGTCCGTCATGCCGCCCTGGGCGCAAAGGTCCTGTGCCGACGCGGCCATAATGGCGGCGGACAAAAGCAGCACGGCCCTGTACATCTTCTTCATATCGTTTTTCTATTTCTTTTCGTTGAGTGTTTCACTTTCATTGTCGGCGGCTTCAGGTGCCGCGGCCTTCTTTCTCAGCTCTTTCCAGAGATTTTCCCCGAACAGTATCCATGCGCAGGCGCATACGACGCCGATGAAAATCATGCATACGAGTATCATCAGCTTGCGCGGCGCCGACGGCTTCACCGGCACCCTGGCAGGATTGACCACGGCGAATACAGGCTTGGCTTCCTGTATCTTGGCCTTGGCCATCTGCAGCTGGGAAGCCACCTGGTTGTACACCTGATAGGCCTGGTTCATCTCGTTCTGCAGCCTTTCGACCTCGACCATGGACTTGCGCGTGTACAGGCCCTTGTTGGCATCCATGTACGAGGCATAATTCTGCTGCGCCTCATAATAGCCCTCCTGATATTCGTTGTAGAGTTTCTCAAGGTAGCGGCAGTCCTCTATGGCCTTTTTGGTACGATAGGCGGTTATATAATCCTGCAGCTTTCGCACCACGCTGTCGGCCACGGTAGCGGACACGACCGCGTCCTGCATGGTGACGCTGATGGTGGTGATGCCCGTCTTCTTGTCGACGACGGCGCTCATGGATTCTTTGATGGCCTCAAGCCTGCGGCTCTCCTTTTCGGTAAGCCGGAAAGGATCTATCGTCCCGTCTTCATTCTCGTCTTCGTCGTCGGCCCACAGGGAGCGCACCCAGCCCATCGCCTTGAAGGGCAGGCCCAGAATCACGCTCCACCACGGCGAGCGCTGTTCGGATATATACTCGTTCAGCGGCATGGGTTCGCCGTCCTCGGGAGTCACCGTCATGCCGTAAAGCTCGAGCGCGAACGGATCGGATGCAAGTATGTCCGGGAACAAAGTAATATTCAGCGCATCCGCTTCAGAGCCGGCGGACAGGTTGCCGAGACCGAACGACTGGGCAATGCCTGCGAGATTTCCGCCGGAGGATTTGCCCGATTCCGGAGACAATGTCACCGTGACGCTGTATTCGCGCGGAATGCTGAACGCGACGACAAGTCCGATCACCATGGCCACGAGAGCCGACACGATGATGAATTTCCTTCTGCGCCACAGATTGCCGGCAAGTTCCAGAAGGTCTATCTCCTGTTCCTCATACGGCTGGGTATTCAACTGTTCTTCCATAAATTTTTATAAATCAAATAATTAAATATCAGCTTGCACAGGCGTTCCGATTTTTTCAATGAACTCCCGCGGGATATGCGTCACCGCTATTGCCGCGATGCCCTCTATCACAGCCACGAAGCGTCTGCTTCCATGCACCCTCCTGATATATCCTTCCGCCCCCTTGAAGACGCCTCCGATGACACGGATCCTGTCGCCCTTGTCTATCGGCATGTCTACCGCCTCCATCCTGCCGGTGCTTCCGGCGCGCACGACGAACATGAAGATTTCCATGGCACGGTCGTCGATGGGGCCGGGCTCGTTGCTCTCGGGCTTGCAATAAGGCATGACCCCGTTTGCAGAAGTCCTTTTCAGATCCACGACGAATTCCTCGGTGGCCCTGACGAACATAAGGCCGGGTATCACGGGCTTGTCCTCGTAATCCACGCCGCCGTCAACGAACTTTTCGACGAGATGCGTGGGTATATAGGTCCTTATCCCCGCGCTTTCACAAACCTCAAGCACCGGAGATACCTTGTTGCGATATATTCTTAAAGCATACCAGCGTTCCTTGCCTCTCTCCTGCATACATGCAATGACAAAAACAAGCGCAAAGATAACAAAATCATGACAACTGACAAGGCGCTTCCGCAAAAATACGGTCCCGGAACGTTCCGGACTCAGGGAGTGAAAACCTGCCTGTTGACTATGGAACGTCCCAGGGTGAGCTCGTCGGCATATTCGAGATCTTCGCCGAAGCCGAGGCCGCGCGCAGGAACGGAGACCTTGACACCGAACGGAGCTATCCTGCGATAGATGTAGAAAGCCGTCGTCTCCCCCTCCACATCGCCGTTCAGCGCCAGAATCACTTCGGCGCCCTCCCCGTTTTCCGACACGAGGGCGCGCACCCTCTCCGTCAGTCCGTCGATGGTGAGATCCGAAGGCCCGACTCCGTTTATCGGGGAAATAATGCCTCCGAGCACATGGTAAAGCCCGTGGTACTGGCCCGTGTTTTCTATGCTCATGACGTCGCGGACGCTTTCCACCACGCAGATGGTGCGGCGGTCGCGGCTGCGGTCCGAACATATGGAGCACGTCTCGTCATCGGATATCATGCTGCATATCCTGCAGTAACGGGTGCCTTCGCGAAGATTGGAAATGGCTTCGGTGAAATGCCGCACGTTCTCCACGGGCTGCCTGAGCAGGTGCAGGGCGAGCCTCATGGCGCTGCGCTTTCCTACGCCCGGAAGCGACGAGATGGCGTCGACGGCATTTTCGAGCAATGCCGAAGGATATTTTTCACCGTAAGGCATCAGCTTGGGTTCTGTTTCCTGTATGCCGCCACCGCCTCGCGCACGTTGCCGTATTCCAGCAAGAGTTCCTCGGCCCTGCCGTAGTCCCCCATGCCCGTTTCTTCCATGATCATGCGCGTACCGCGGTCGACGAGCTTGCGGTTGGTGAGCTGCATGTCCACCATCTTGTTGCCGCGCACATGTCCGAGACGGATCATGACCGAAGTGGAAATCATGTTCAGCACAAGTTTCTGGGCCGTGCCGGCCTTCATGCGGGTGCTTCCCGTGACGAATTCCGGCCCCGTCACCACGGCCACGGGGATCTCCGCCGCCGCGGCGAGCTCGCTGTTTTCGTTGCACGTGATGCAGCCCGTCAGCATTCCATGCTCTTTGGCGTGCCTGACGGCCCCGATGACATAAGGGGTGGTGCCGGAAGCGGCTATGCCCACCACTACGTCATCCTTCGTCGGGGAGTAAGGCTGCATGTCGGCCCAGCCGCCGTCAGGATTGTCCTCGGCCGCCTCCACGGCATCGCGTATGGCCCCGTCGCCGCCCGCTATGAGAGCAATGAAAGAGCCGTGGACCCCATAGGTGGGAGGTATTTCCGAGGCATCCACTATGCCGAGACGGCCGCTGGTGCCGGCGCCGAGATAGAACACCCTGCCGCCGCGCTCCATGCGCTCCACTATGCCGTCAACGAGTTTTTCTATGTCCGGGATGACTTTGCCTACGGCCTCGGGCACGGATCTGTCCTCATCGTTGATGCCGCGCAATATTTCGGCCGTGCTCATCTTTTCGAGATGATCATAATGCGACGCCTGTTCAGTAGTCCTCATTTTCAATGCGAATTTTTATGATACTCGACAAGCCCCTCCATCGGAGCCGCGATAATCTTGCTGAAACGGATTCCGTATTCGGCGCCTATGCGTACGAGAATGTCCCTGTAGGCATAGCCGAAACCGCCCACGACGCCTACGGGGTTGTTCTTGATGTCGTAGCTGCAAAGGCAGCGTTCGATGAAATTGCGGAAATTTCTGTCGGCGAGTTCGGTCACGTAGCCGACCTTGCCGTAGTGCGACATTATGAACGGCGCGAATTCTCCGAGATATCTGGAGGGAGCGCTGCCCTTGTACACGTTCTGGACCACGGTCATATAATCCACCTTGTATCTGGAAGCGAATTCATCGGCCAGTTCCGACGGCATCCGGCCCTTCAGGAAATCGGCCATGAAAAGCTTTCCGAGTACGGCCCCTCCGCCCTCGTCTCCGAGGATGAAGCCGCCGGAGCGCACGTTCTTCACTATTTTTTCCCCGTCATAGAAGCAGCTGTTGGATCCCGTGCCGAGTATGGCGGCTATGCCCGGTTCGTGTCCGCATACGGAACGGGCGGCATCCAAAAGGTCGGACTCGTAGTGTGCCTCGGCACCCGGGCAAAGGTCCCTGAACACCGCGTCGATGCTTTTGGCGGCATCAGGCACGCCTTTGCCGTCGTTTATCAGGCCGGCCGCATAAAAATGAATCTCGTCTACTTTCTCCCCTTCGGGATTGACGGCCGGCACCGCTTCGTCTACGATGGCCTTGATGGCCTCGTGCGACATGACGGCGGAATTGATACCGGCCAGCTTTGCCGTATGGAGCGCGCCGTCGGCAGAAATGCCGCACCAGTCGCTTTTGGACGCTCCGCTTTCAACTATTATTATCATTTGTGTTACAGATTAGCATGTCATTCTTCTCCGGCGAGGGCTTTCACGATGACGGGCGTCAGAAGGTCCGCATAACGGACCATGCCGAGGTCGGTCAGATGCACGCCGTCTACGGTGGCCTCGCCGTCGCCGCCGAGCATGTCGTCGGAAGGTACATAGTATATGTTTTTCTCCCCTGCGTCCTTAAGTCTTGCGAAAAGGACCTGCAGCGCCTCTATCTTATCGACTATCTCTTTGTTCATCTCCATGTCGAAAAGATAATGCGGGAAAAAAGGTTCCTCTACAAAAATGACGGGCACGTCCGGATGCGCGTCCCGCAGGATGCGGAAAAACGTTTCGCCTTTCTCGGCAATCGTTTCCGGAGTAGAATTAGGCTCGAAATCAAGTATGTACAGAGCGGGATCCTCCGCCTTGGCCATCCATTCGGCTATTTCCGGATCCAATTTGGCATTGCCGCTGAATCCGAGATTGACCACCTCGCGGCCGAGCCTGCGGGAAATGATAGACGTGTGCACCATGCCGGGACGCGATGCGCATCCGCCCTGCAGGATGCTCGTCCCGTACATAACGATCGGTTTGTCGTGCACGGGACTGTCGACGGCCGGAGCCTCTATCACCGCGTCTTCGTCCACGCCTATTTCCAGGCCGGCGACTCCGTCATAAAGAGACAGATAAAGCATGTATTCGCGCATTTCCGGCTCCATGTGCCCCACGATGCGCGTATCGTTCGTCTTCTTGCCGCGGACCGGCCTGGCGCTGCCCATGAAACGCCATCCGCCGTCATGGATGCAGTAGAGATCGAGGCCCCTGACCCCGGTATCGGTCATATGGTTCATGCCGAATCCGTTCAGGGATGTCCAGCGGGCGCGTACGTTCGTGGAATTGGAGCGGAAACGTATGTACAGTCCGGCGGAATTGCGTCCGAGATCCCACAGCTGTTCCCTGATGCATCCCTCGAGCCCGGCCGGAAGCCTTTCGTAGCGTGCGGAAGTGCTGTCGCAGATTTTGCCGTAAAGCGGCAGGGAGGCGGCATCCACGTATCTGTATCCTTCCGCCCTCTCAGGCTCCTGGGCACGGCAAAGAAAAGCCGCGGCCAGCATAATGGCCGTCATTGCAATGTACTTTTTCATCATTCTATATATTTTCCGTTTTTATTCCAATGATAAAACCCGTAGACCGCCGACAGGGCATACGCCGTGTACAGTACGGCCATCCAGGGCATTCCCTGGCTGAGGCAGAGCCATGCGGACAGAGAATCCGCCACTATCCACAGCAGCCATTGCTGGGATATGGAGCGGCTCAGCCACCACGTGGCCACGGCGCTCAGAACCGTCACGGCCGCATCGAGCAGGGAGGACGGATCTCCGATCTTCCGCAAGATGAAATAAAGCGCGGCAGTGCCGGCCACAGTCGCGACTACGCTCACAGAGAGGCCTCCGGCGGACAGCCTGCGCAGATGAAGGCTTTCCTTCCCTTCTCCGGCGGCGTCCATCGCGGCGCCGTCGTGCCTCCAGTCATATAGTCCCTTGACGGACACGGCTACGTAATAGATGTTCAGAACCATGGACGCATAAAGGCCCTGGCCGGCGAAAACGGCCACCGACGCGGCTGCGGTGAGGATGCCCACCACCCACATGAAATTCCGCTGCCGTATCTCGAGGACGAGATATATGATCCCGGTGACAAGGGAAAATATTTCGAAAATCTTCATCAAAGCCATTTCAACGGCAAATATACTAATAAAAACGGCAGGATGTGCCCACAGGCCATCCCGCCGTCAGAATATATTTCACGCGGCCGTCGGCCGGAGAATGGTTATTCAGCCTTTCCGTCGCTGCCGAGCACATTCTTGATCTTGTGCTCATAGAGCTTCTTCATCTCGTCGCGTGCAGGGCCGAGATATTTGCGCGGATCGAATTCGCCCGGCTTCTCGTTGAAGACTTTGCGCACTGCAGCGGTCATGGCGAGACGGGAGTCGGAATCGATGTTGATTTTGCATACCGCGCTCTTCGAGGCCTCGCGGAGCTGCCCCTCGGGAATGCCGACGGCATCGGGAAGCTTTCCGCCGTTTGCGTTGATGATATCCACATATTCCTGGGGCACGGAAGAAGATCCGTGAAGGACGATGGGGAATCCGGGCAGCTTGGCCTCTATCTCATGAAGGACGTTGAATGCAAGCGGCGGAGGCACGAGACGGCCGGTCTTGGGGTCGCGGGTGCACTGCTCCGGCTTGAATTTGTATGCGCCGTGGCTGGTGCCTATCGAGATGGCGAGGGAGTCGCACCCGGTGCGGGTGGCGAAGTCGATGACTTCCTCGGGACGGGTGTAATGCGATTCTTCGGCCTGCACTTCGTCCTCGACGCCGGCGAGAACGCCCAGTTCGGCCTCGACGGTCACGTCATACTGATGAGCATAATCCACCACCTTGCGGGTCAGAGCCACGTTTTCCTCATAAGGAAGCGCCGAAGCGTCGATCATGACCGAAGAGAATCCCATGTCCACGCAGCTCTTGCAGAGTTCGAAGCTGTCGCCATGGTCAAGATGGAGGCAAATCTGAGGCTTCTCCCAGCCGAGCTCCTTGGCATATTCTACGGCACCTTCGGCCATATAGCGCAGAAGAGTCTGGTTTGCATAGTTGCGCGCACCTTTCGAAACCTGGAGGATCACAGGAGACTTTGTCTCTGCCGCGGCCTGGATGATGGCCTGCAGCTGCTCCATGTTGTTGAAGTTGAACGCAGGGATTGCATATCCGCCTGCAACGGCCTTCGCGAACATCTCACGCGTGTTTACAAGGCCCAATTCTTTGAATGATACCATAATTTATCCTTATTAAAAGATTTATTGACAACTTTATGTCAAAAGCCGCACAAAAATAACTATTTTTGTCGTAAATAGAAATAGTCATGGCAGGCAAAGTATTGATATTTTCAGCGCCTTCGGGCTCGGGCAAGAGCACCATCGTCAATCATATACTCGGGCTGCATCCCGATGTGGAATTCTCCGTATCCGCCACGTCGAGGCCGCCGCGCGGACAGGAAAGGGACGGCAGGGAATACTATTTTCTGTCGGAGGAAGAATTCCGTAGGCGCATTTCGGCAGGAGAATTCGTAGAGTACGAAGAAGTCTACGCAGGCTCTTTCTACGGCACGCTCAAATCCGAGGTGGAACGCATCTGGGGCAAGGGCCATGCCATCATCTTCGACGTGGACGTCAAAGGAGGGGTAAACCTCAAAAAATATTTCGGCGGCTCCGCCATGTCCGTGTTCGTGCAGGCCCCTTCCGTCGAAGAACTGCGCCGCAGGCTCGAAGCGAGAAAAACGGACAGCGCCGAATCCATAGAAAGGCGCATAGCCAAGGCCAGGGAGGAAATGACGTTCGCCCCGCAGTTCGACCATATCCTCGTGAACGACGAACTCGAAAAAGCTTTCTCCGAAGCGGAAAGCCTCGTATCCACATTTTTGCGGAAACCATGAAAATAGCTGTCTTCTCCGGCTCGTTCAATCCCCTGCACGTCGGACATCAGGCCATAATGGAATATCTGACGAAGAAACAGGATTTCGACTGGGTGTATCTGGTGGTGTCCCCGAAGAATCCGGCCAAGTCCTCCATATCGGCGGATTCGGCCGAAGACCGCTACCATGCCGCCGTGGCCGCCGTCAAAAGGCACCCCGAACTGCACGTATGGGTAGACGACATTGAGCTTAACATGGCTCCGCCGCAATACACCATAAAGACACTGGACGCGCTGAAGCGCAGGGAGCCGGAAAATGATTTCACGCTCATAATCGGAGGCGACAACCTGGCCAACATACATCTTTGGAGAGACTTCCCGCGCATATTGATGGACTACGGGGTGGCAGTGTACCCGCGCAACGGATACGATGCCGCCAGAATACGCCGGATGCTGATGGACGAATGCATCCTGATGCCTTCCCCCTATTCGCACGACACCGAGATCGTGATGCACGACGAAGAAGGCAACCTGGAGTCGGACCCGTACATGGTGGCCGACGGCAGGCACGGCTTCGAAAATCTTATGGAACATATGTACGACATACAGATATTGGACGGACTCGAGGTGAACATCTCCTCCACGGAGATACGCGAGGGCCTCGAAGCCGGCAGGGACATGTCGGCCTATCTCATGTGACATGCATACGGAAACTGAACGGAAATTCAAAGTGAACGGCCTTGCTTTCAAGGACGAGGCCGTGGAAGCCTGCAGGATGAAGCAGGGCTATATAGCTTCTGTCAACGGCAGGAGCGTGCGGGTGCGCATTTCGGGCGGGAACGCCTGGCTGACGATAAAGGGCCCCGGAGATCCGTCGGGAATCAGCCGCTCCGAATGGGAAATCCCCCTGTCCTCCGGCGACGCGGCGGATCTTCTCGGACTATGCCCCGGAGGGATAATAGACAAGACACGATACATAATACCGGCCGGCGGAGGGCGGCGCTTCGAGGTGGACGAATTCCACGGAGAAAACGAAGGCCTGGTGATGGCCGAAATAGAGCTCGGCGACCCGGACGAGCCGTTCGAAAGACCCGCGTGGCTCGGTGAAGAAGTCACGGGAGACCGCCGCTATTACAATTCATATCTCAGCGCGCATCCATACGGAGAATGGGGCGCGTAGCCGTCAACGCCTCAGACGCAGGCTGTTGGAGACTACGCAAACGCTCGACATGGCCATGCAGGCCGCCGCTATCATCGGGTTCAGCAGGAAGCCGTTGAACGGATACAGCACTCCTGCCGCCACGGGCACGGCCAGCACATTGTAAATGAAGGCCCAGAACAGATTCTGCCGTATTATCCGCACCGTACGTTTCGACAGCCTGGCCATCTCCGGAATCTTTTCCAGATCGGATGAGACTATTGTCACCATCGACGAATCCATGGCTATGTCGCTGCCCTTGCCCATGGAGATGCCGAGATCGGCCTGCGCCAGGGCGGCGCTGTCGTTGATGCCGTCGCCGACCATGGCCACGCATTTTCCCGCATCCTGCAATTCCTTGACGAACATGGCCTTGTCCTGCGGCAGCATATTGGCCTTCACGCTGACGATGCCGGCCTCGGAAGCCACCTTCTCCGCAGTGACCCTGTCATCTCCGGTGAGCATGTGGACTTCTATGCCCATCCTGCGCAAAGTCATCACGGCCGGGCGGGACGTAGCCTTGATCCTGTCCGCTATGGCTATCACGGCATACAGGCGTTTTTCGTTGAAAAGCAGGGTGACGGTATTCCCCTCTTTCAGCCATGCGTTCATGCTCTGCACCACCGCCGGCGAAGAAGCGGCCGGAATGCCGTCCTCAAGCGTACTCCGGAGCAGATCAGGGCTGCCGGCGTAATATTCTGTCCCGTTCACGCAGCCTTTGATTCCCATGCCCGTAATGCTTTCGAAAGAATCGACTTCCATCCGTTCGGCCCCGCGCAGCGAATTCACTATCGCCTCGGCAAGCGGATGCTCGGACTTCAGTTCCAGCGAATAAAGGATGCTCCTGAGATCCGGCCCGTCCTCAGGCGAAGTATATCCGCAGTCCCAGACGGAATCCACTACCTCGGGATGGCCTTCGGTGACAGTGCCCGTCTTGTCGAGCACCACCGCATCCACCTTTCCGGCCACTTCGAGGCTCCCGGCATCCTTGATGAGAATCCCGCACTCGGCGCCCTTGCCTATGCCGGCTATGACTGCGGTGGGCGTGGCGAGGCCGAGCGAGCACGGACAGGCTATCACGAGCACGGTGACCATTGCCAGAAGCCCGTGCGTCAAGCCGTTTTCAGGAGAGAATATCACCCAGCACAGGAAAGCCGACAACGCCGTGACTATGATGGCGGGCACGAATACCGCCGCCACCTTGTCCACCAGATTCTGTATCGGGGCCTTGCTGCCCTGTGCGTCGCGCACCATACGGATTATGGACGACAGGACAGTATCGGAGCCCGTCTTCTCCGCGAGCACGTCGAAAGAGCCTTTCTGGTTCACGGTGCCTGAGAACACCTTGGAACCGGCGGTCTTGAGCTCGGCCACCGGCTCGCCGGTGAGCATGCTTTCATCCACATAGGACTCCCCCGCGGTCACCGTCCCGTCCACCGGCACCCTCTCCCCCGGCTTTACCACCACGGTGTCGCCCTTTATGACCGACTTGGCGGGGATGCGCATCTCGTTCACGGTCCCGTCGCAGGAAGACCGGCGCACGGTGACCGTCGAGGGCTGAAGCCCCCGCAGTTTTCTTATGGAGTCCGTGGTGCCGTGCTTGGCCTTTTCCTCAAGGAGCCTTCCCAAAAGTATGAAGGCGACTATGGTGGCCGACGATTCGAAATACAGATGGGCTTCGAGGCCCCGTGAAGTCCATACCTGCGGAAACAGCAGGTTGAAAACGCTGAAAAGGTACGATATGGTGACGGAAAGCGCCACGAGCGTATCCATGTTGGACCTCCCATGGCGCAGCTGTCTCCATGCCGCCGAAAAGAAGCGTCCGCCGCATACGAATACGACAGGCGTGGCGAGCGCCCAAAGGACATAGCCCTTATACGGGAAATCCTTGAACGCCATGCACAGAAGCATTAGCGTTCCCGCAAGGACGACCGCCGTCCATGTGTCTTTTTTCAGTTTACGGTATGATATTTCGTGCAGACTGTCCGAGTCCGAGTCTGCATCGTCTTCGTCGCCGTCCACGACAAGGTCGTAGCCGGCATTGCGGACGGCCTCCCTGAGCTCTCCGGGAGTGCATGCCTCCGCATCATATTCGACGCTCGCCATATTGGAGGCCAGACTCACGTCGGCTCTGCTGACGCCCCTGACACCTCTCAAAGCGTTCTGCACGTGCGCCACGCATGCGGCGCATCCGAGTCCCTGAACGGGAAAATTGCGTTTTGCTATCTTGCTCATTTTATTGCCTCCTGTATTTTTCAGCCTGCAGGGCGATAAGCTCAGCATCTTCGAAATAATTTATCTTCATCGCACGGCGCATCTCGTCCACCGTCTTTGCGGCCACCTCACGGGCCGATTCGCTGCCTTTCCTCAGAATCTCGTACACCATGGGAATGTCCTTTTCGAATTCGCGGCGTCTGGCGCGCACAGGCTCCAGCCGGTCGTTCAGGACGTCGAGCAGGAATTTTTTGCATTTGACGTCGCCGAGGCCTCCGCGGCGATAATGTTCCTTTACTTCTTCGAGACAGGCGTACTCGGGCCAGAATCTTCCGAAATCGCCGTCATCGCAGAAAGCGTCGAGATAGATGAATACGGCGTTGCCCTCCACCTTGCCGGGATCCGACACGCGCAGATGGCCCGGATCCGTGAACATGCCCATGACCTTTTTCTTCACGTCCTCGGGGGAATCGCTCAGGAAAATGCAGTTGCCGAGCGACTTCGACATCTTGGCCTTTCCGTCCGTTCCGGGAAGGCGCCGGCATGCATCGTTGGACGGCAGCAGGACTTCCGGCTCTACGAGCACCTCGCCGTATGTATTGTTGAAGCTGCGCACTATTTCGCGAGTCTGCTCCACCATGGGCTCCTGGTCGTCGCCTACGGGCACCGTAGTCGCCTTGAACGCCGTTATGTCGGCGGCCTGGCTGATGGGATACGTAAAGAACCCGACAGGAAGGCCCGGCTTGCCGGAACCGTCGCTTTCCTCGTGGAATCCCCTCAGGCCGATCTCCGTCTTGACGGTAGGATTGCGCTGCAGCCGCGCCACGGTGACAAGATTGGAAAAATATTGTGTCATTTCGCACAGCTCGGGCACGCGCGACTGGACGAACATGGTGATCCGGGAAGGGTCGAGCCCGCATGAAAGATAGTCGAGCGCGACTTCTATGACGTTCTGACGTATCTTTTCAGGGTTTTTGGCGTTGTCGGTCAACGCCTGCACGTCGGCTATGAACACGAACATCCTGTCATAGTCGCCGGCCTCCTGGATGGCCACCCTGTTGCGCAGCGAGCCGACATAATGGCCCAGATGGAGTTTTCCTGTAGGCCTGTCGCCCGTTAGAATCGTTCTTCCCATATTCAGATGCATTTTAAATGTACGGACTTCCCTTTCCGAAGTCCGGTGCAAAAATACAAAATTTGACGCAATTGCGTCAAGACCGCTCCCGCTGCCTCGCCCTCTGCCGCTCCGTAAGGGCATGCTGGAATGCTCTGGCGTTTTTCAGATGCTCTCCGTAGGTAGACGCGAAAATGTGCGATCCGTTGAATGCCGGATTGGCGCAGAAATAATAATAATCGTGCACGGCCGGGTCGAGCACGGCTTCGATGCAGTTTTTGGGCGGTATCGAGATGGGCCCCGGAGGCAGTCCTGCATATTTATAGGTATTGTAGGGAGATTCGGCGGCCAGATGCTTTCTCAGAATCCTGTTGAGCGTATAGCCGTAGATGTAGGCTATGGTCGGATCGGCCTGAAGCTTCATCCCCGTGCGCAGCCGGTTGAGATAGACGCCTGCTATGACCGGAAGCTCCGGGGCGTAATGCGATTCGCCGTCCACTATGGAGGCCAGTATGGATACCTGCTCCGGAGTCATCCCGAGCGCGTCGGCCTTGCTCCTGCGTTCAGTACTCCAGAACTCGTCGCGGGCCGACTTGAGCCTGTCGAATATCTCCTTCACTGAGGCCGTCCAGTACATGCTGTATGTGTCAGGTATGACAAGGGTGAACAAAGAAGTGCTGTCCACGCCGTATCCGGCCAGGAAAGACATGTCCGAAAGGGCAGCCGCCACGGCGGCGGAATCGACGAGCATGGACGAGGATATCTTGCGCGCAAGCGCCCCCTTGCTGCGGATAGGCGTGGACAGGGTCATGGACACCGGCGTCTGCCATCCGAGTTTGACCATCCGCGCGGTATAGACGCCCGACGACGAGGTCTCCACGGCATAATGTCCGGGACTCAGGCTATCCGGAAGCTCCTCCCTGCGGAAAGAACGTACCAGGCTACGCGGGCGGAGCACCTTGCCGGTGGACACGAGCGAATCCGCAAGTGCCTTAGGCGACTGTCCGGGCATGACGTAAAAATCGAAGCCCCCGGCATAATTGCCGCACTTGCTGTCATAATAAAAATCATATGCCGTCACGGCGGCCGCGACGAGCGAGGCTCCGATCAGCGACAGACCGAAAACGATGCACTTTTTCTTCCTGCCCATCTTATCTCAACAATATTTCATCGCCCTCGCGCAATACATAGCCTCCGGCGAGCTTGTTTCTCTTGAGGAGCGACGACAGCTTCACGCCGAAGCGCTGGCTTATTTCCCTTATGTCCGTACCGTCTTCCTCCACGATGTATTTGTCCAATCCTTTGGCGGAACGGGATTTCTTGGCCTTGAGATATACGATCGACCCCGGCGCGGGATCCGACGCCGCAGCGTCAAGATCGTTGTATTTCAATATCCGGCTGAGCTTCAGTCCGTACGAATCCGCTATGCTCCCGTAGCTCTCCCCCTCGGTCGAATATACGAAAGGCACCCCGTTGAGGGAATACATCTGGCGGGAAAGCGAGAAAGTATATTCCTCCGATGACTGCGGACCCGAATCCACTTTCTTCGGCTCCTCCATGGAACGGGGCGACTCCGGCACGGACACAGATTCGCCGGAAGACATGCTGTCGAACCTGTACAGCCGGTACGTCTCTATATATTTTATCAATTTGGACGCATAAGACGGATCCGTGGCATAGCCTGCCTTCCTAAGGCCGTAGGCCCAGCCCTTGTAGTCCGTAGGCTCCAGGTCGAACAGAAACTTGTAGCGGTCCCTGTAGCGCAGAAAATCCGAATGGTCGCGGAATGATTCTTCGGCGGAAGAATATACCCTGAAGCACTCTTTGGGCGCATCGTCGTCCACGCGCATGGTCTTTCCAGTCCAGTTGTTGTGGCACTTGATGCCGAAATGATTGTTGCCCTTGGCGGCGAGGGCGGACTTGCCCGCGCCGGATTCAAGCAGCCCCTGCGCCAGAGTTATGCTGGCGGGAATGCCCGAACGCTGCATCTCCCTTACGGCCACGGGAGCGTACTTTTCAATGTACGCTTCCTGAACGGTCTGCGCCGACAGCGGGGACGACAGCGCCAATGCAAACAACGGCAGTGATAGGAATTTCTTCATAAGTTCGTCATTAAAACGGCAATTGCGTGCTAATATAACACTTATTTCGCTTTGATGAAAGGTATTTCGAACACATCCCCGTCCGAAGCCGCCCAGGTTTCGGGAAATACTGTACGGCACTCCGCTTCATATGCGCGCGGATCCCTGCAGCGGGAGGAATAATGCCCTATGACAAGTTTCCCTGCGCCGGCCTGCGCGGCGCATGCGGCGGCCTGAAGGGTGGTCGAATGATACCTAAGGCGGGCCTGCTCCTCGTAAGCCGCCAGATAGGTGCATTCATGGTACAGCAGGTTGACGCCGTGCACCCATTCGGGCAGCTGCGGGAACGGGGCCGTATCGCTGCAATAGGCATAGCTGCGCGGAGAATAGGGCCTGTACGCAACGTCTGCATTGTATATGACGCTTCCGTCGCCGCGAACCACGTCCTCCCCTCTCTTGATGGCTCCTATTTCGGTCAGGGAAAGGCCCAGCGTGGCCACGGCCTCTTTGCGCACATTGAGCTGAGGCTCTTTTTCCCTGAACAGGAATCCGTATGTCTCTATCCTGTGGTTCAGCGGAAACGCCAGCACCTCGATGCTCTTGGATTCGAATACCATTTCGGGAGACTTCATGGCCAGAGGGGTGAAATTCAATTCATACCCGAGCCCGTCGCCGTAATAGGACAGGAAAAATTTCATGATGGGCCCGAAATTGGCCGGCGCGTAGATGCCGAGCGGAATCCGCCTGCCCTTCATCCCGAGGGTGGACAGGAGTCCGAACAGGCCGAACACATGGTCGCCGTGTATGTGGGAAATGAAAATCGAGTCGATTTTCATCATGGGAATCCCTGCCTCCACAAGTCTCGACTGCACTCCTTCGCCGCAGTCGATAAGGAACAAGCGCCCACGTACGGACAGTACCTGAGCGCTTTGGTTCTTTCCTTTGACGGGCATGGCCGAAGCCGTGCCCGCCATTGTTATCCTGAATTCCATTCGGGACGACTATTCTCCCTTCTCCAACTTGTCCTTCAGGGCAGCGAGTTCGGAGATGTCGCCGAGAGTGGCCTTCTCGATGTTGCTGTTGATCTTCTTGACGGCCTTCTTGGTATTGTCCACTTCAGCTGACGCCTGGGCGGCCTTGGCCTCGGCATAGGTGCGCACGTGGGACACAAGTACCCTGCGGGTGCTCCTGCGAAGCTCAACCACCTTGAACGGCAGCTTCTCTCCGTTCGTGGCGGGCTTGCCGTCCTCCTTGACGATCTCCCTTGCGAAAGCATAGGCCTCGGTGCCGTCATCGAAGGTGACGGTCGCGCCCTTGTCCCCTGCACCGGAGACGGTGCCCTCAATTACGGTGCCGACGGGATATTTGGCCTCGAGTTCATCCCAAGGATTGGGAGTGAGCTGCTTGTGGCCGAGGCTCAGCTTGTGGTTGGACTCGTCGAAATCGAGGATAACCACGTCGATTGCATCGCCCGTCTGAACCATCTCCGAAGGATGCTTGATCTTGTTCCAGGACAGATCGCTTATATGGATGAGACCTTCTACGCCGTCCTCCAGCTCGGCGAATACGCCGAAGTTGGTGATGTTGCGTATGGTGGCCTTATGCTGCGAGCCCACGGGATATTTTTCGCGGATATTCTCCCAGGGATTCACGGTCAGCTGCTTCAGGCCGAGAGACATCTTGCGCGCCTCCCTGTCGAGGGTGAGCACGACGGCCTCCACCTCGTCGCCGAGCTTGAGGAATTCCTGGGCGCTGTGAAGCCTCGGGGACCACGACATCTCAGAAACGTGCACGAGGCCTTCCACGCCGGGTTCGATCTCCACGAATGCGCCATAGTCGGCCACGGCGACGACTTTGCCCTTGACGGTGTCGCCCACCTTCAGGTCGGGGCTCAGGTTGTCCCACGGGTGAGGGGTAAGCTGCTTGAGGCCGAGGGCTATCCTCTTCTGGGTCTCATTGAAATCGAGCACGACGACCTTGATCTCTTCGTCGAGCGTCACCACGTCTTCGGGATGGTTGATCCTGCCCCATGATAGATCGGTTATGTGGATCAGACCGTCCACGCCGCCGAGGTCGACGAATACGCCGTAATTGGTGATGTTCTTCACGGTGCCTTCGAGGATCTGGCCCTTCTCCAGCTTGGAGATCAGCTCGCTTCTCTTCTGCTCCTGCTCGGCCTCGAGCAGAGCCTTGTGGGAAACGACCACGTTGCGGAATTCCTGATTGATCTTGACGATCTTGAAATCCATCGTGGTGTTCACGTAAGTGTCATAGTCGCGGATAGGCTTTATATCTATCTGTGAGCCGGGGAGGAACGCCTCTATGCCGAACACGTCCACTATCATGCCGCCCTTGGTGCGTGTCTTGACGAATCCCTTGACGATTTCGTTTTTGTCGTACGCGGCATTGACCATGTCCCATGACTTGAGGGCGCGCGCCTTCTTGTGGGAAAGTATGAGCTGGCCCTTCCTGTCCTCAGCGGACTCGACGTACACGTCCACCTTGTCGCCGACCTTGAGATCGGGATTGTAGCGGAACTCGGGAGCCGAGATGACGCCCTCGCTCTTGTAGCCGATGTTCACGATGACTTCGCGCTTGTTGATCGAAGTCACCACGCCTTCCACTACGTCGTTCTCCACGACTTTGGAAAGTGTCTTGTCATACTGCGCCTTGATGTTCTCCCGGTCGTCATTGTAGACGGCGTCGGACTCGAAAGCGTCCCAGTCAAAATTCTCCGGATCCACCGAAGCGTTCAATGAAACGCCGCGCCTGCGGTTTTCCTTGGCGGGAGTCTCGGCGGGAGCCTCGGCGGCCGGAGCGGTCACGGTCTCCCCTGCTTTGTTGATTTCTTCTTCCATAATTTTAATAAAATACGAACAAGTGGTTAAACATTATTACATACATTTCCCGAACAACGCCGGAAAACGTGCAAAATTATTGAAAATATTTTGATAATAAAAGACTTTTACAATAATTTTCTCCGTTTGAATATCACCAGAACGGCGACGAAGGACAATATCATTATCCCGAGAATTATCACCCAGTTCCACGGAGAGGCGCCGGGGTCGGAGCCGCCGATCAGCGGCAGACGCACGTTCATGCCGTAGAAGCTCGCCACCAGCGTGGGCGGCATAAGCAGCAGCGACACGAGCGTGAACACTTTCATTATCTTGTTCTGGTCGAGGTTGATGAGACCGACTACGGTATCCTGCAGATATTCAAGCCTCTCAAAGCAGAAATTGGTATGGTTGATAAGCGATGAGATGTCCTGCAGAAGCACGTTGAGCCTCGATTCGAGCTCCACAGGATATTTGTCGCTTTTCATGAGGTTGGAAATCAGCCTCTGCTTGTCCACAACGTTTTCCCGAACGATCATGGTGTTTTCCTGCAGCTGGCTGATGTCGAGCAGAAGGTCTTCGTTGATATCCTCCTGCTGGTTTATCCTCTTGGCGTACTGTGAAATCTCCTTGGACAGCAGCTCTATCATGTCCGCGTCGAGGTCTACCCTTTGGTCGAGGATGCTGGCGAAAACGGAATATCCCGACGGATACAGCTTCGGATTGGCCTGCATCCTGCGCTGCAGCTCGGTAAAGCTCCTCAGAGGCACGTCCCGCAGAGTAGTGAGCGTATTGCCGGTAAGCGTGAAGGACACCGCCTCCATCATATACTCGTCCGGTCCGGGGATGAGGAAGTTGGTGTTTGCGAATATGGCCTTGGCCGTCTCGGAAAAACGCGACGAACTCTCGATTTCCTCGGCCTGGGCGCGGCTCTGTATCTCCGTATCCAGAAAAGCCTCGGCCGCATGTTTCTCTTCTCCGCTCGGCGACAGCAGATCGATCCACACGACATCCTTTTCAAGGATGACGCTGAAATCCGCCGTCGTCTGCGAGAGTTCGATGGCTCCGTCTTTTCTGTAGAAGATGCTTATCATTGCCTGTCTCTTGCTTCAATCCTTTTCGGACGGCATGGAGGCGAATTTCTCGTCCAGTTCGGCCGTAATCCTGTCCAGTTCTTCCCCGTCAAGCATGTCGCAGCTGCCGTCGAAAAAGGAGCCGAGCTCCACCTGCAGACGGCGTACGCGTACGTTTCCGGTCAATCTGCATCCCGCCTTGAGCGAAAGGGTGTCCGCCACGTGCATAGTGCCGTTGAATTCGCCCCACAGATCGGCGTTCTGGCAAATGACTTCTCCCTTTATGACGACGTTTTCGCCTATCACGACCCTGCCGCGGGAATAAAGATTGCCCTCAAAAGTGCCGTCTATGCGTATATCGTTCCGGGAAACTATGTCTCCCTTGACGGAAGTGCCGGAAGATATCCTGCTCACTTCGTTGATGCCTGCAGCCTGTTCATTGGTCCTGCCCATATCCTTGCCTTAAATTTATTGGTTGTCCCTGCCGTGGCAGTTCTTGTATTTCTTTCCGGAGCCGCACGGGCACGGGTCGTTGCGTCCCACCTTCTTCTCCACATGCACCGGACCGCGCGATTGCTGGTCCCTGTTCGTAGTGAGTTCCGAAGGGGTGCGGGAACGCATCTGCGGCATTTCGCGGCGCGGCTTGGCCTCGCTCTCGTCCCTGAGAGGGATGAACGCCCTCAGCAGGAAGGACAGCACGTCCTTGTTGAGGCTTTCGAGCATGGACGCGAACAGGTTGTAGCTTTCGAGCTTGTAGACTACGAGAGGATCCTTCTGCTCATAAGAGGCGTTCTGCACGCTCTGCCTCAGGTCATCCATTTCGCGCAGATGCTCTTTCCAATGTTCGTCTATCTGATAGAGGATTATCGAACGGCTCAGCCTCTTGGCTATTTCCCGGCCTTCCGTCTCGTATGCCTTTTTAAGATTGACGGCAAGCTGCATTATCTTGCGCCCGTCCGAAATGGGGATATTGATGTTTTCATACATGCTCCCCTGCTTTTCATACACCTGCTTGATGATGGGGTTGACCTTCAGGAGCATGTTGTTTATGCGCCGGGCGTACACCTCCGCCATGCGCTCGGCAAGCTTGTCGGCCATGGCCTGGTGTCCGGCTCCGTTGTAGAAGTCCTCGTCAAAGCCGAGATCCACGGACAGCTGCCCCATCACGTACTCTTCGAAAGCCTTGTAGTCCATCCCTTCCGACCTCTGCACGAGCACGTCCGCCATGTCGGTCATCATGTTGCGGATATCTATCTCTATGCGCTCTCCCGAGAGTGCGTTGCGACGGCGGGCGTAGATGGCCTCCCTCTGATAATTCATCACGTCGTCATACTCGAGGAGCCTCTTGCGGTTTCCGAAATGGTTTTCCTCGACTTTCTTCTGCGCATTCTCGATAGCCTTGGAGAGCATGCCGCTCTCAAGCGCGTCCTCGTCCTTCAGATTGAAGCTGTCGGCTATCTTGGCCATCCTCTCGGAGCCGAACAGACGCATCAGGTCGTCTTCGAGGGATACGTAGAACGTGGAAGATCCCGGGTCGCCCTGGCGGCCGGCACGTCCCCTGAGCTGCCTGTCCACGCGGCGGCTGTCATGTCTTTCGGTGCCTATGATGGCCAGGCCGCCCGCGGCCCTGACTTCGGGCGACAGCTTGATGTCGGTTCCGCGGCCCGCCATGTTGGTGGCGATGGTGACGGTGCCCGTCTGTCCCGCATGGGCCACGATTTCGGCCTCCCGCGCGTGCTCCTTGGCATTCAGCACGTTGTGCTTAATGCCTCTGAGGCTGAGCATGCGGCTCAGCCTCTCCGACGTTTCCACGTCGGTGGTGCCCACAAGAACCGGGCGGCCCTGCGTGGAAAGTTCCACAATCCTGTTTATGACGGCGTTGAACTTGGCGTTCTTGCTCTTGTAGATGATATCGTTCTCGTCGACGCGTATTACGGGCCTGTTGGTAGGTATGACCACTACGTCGAGCTTGTATATGCTCCAGAACTCGCCCGCCTCCGTCTCGGCCGTACCGGTCATGCCGGCGAGCTTGTGGTACATGCGGAAAAAGTTTTGGAGGGTGATGGTGGCGAACGTCTGGGTGGCGGCCTCGACGCTGACGTTTTCCTTCGCCTCCACGGCCTGGTGCAGTCCGTCGCTCCAGCGGCGGCCTTCCATCACGCGGCCCGTCTGCTCGTCCACTATCTTCACCTTGTTGTCGACTATGATATAGTCCACGTCCTTCTGGAACATGGCATAGGCCTTTAGGAGCTGTATCACCGTATGTACGCGCTCGCTCTTGAGGGAGAAGTCCTCCATGAGGGAGTCCTTCTTCTCCTGCTTTTCCTCGGCCGACAGGCTCTCGTCCTTCTGGATTTCCGCTATGGAGCTTCCCACGTCGGGGAGAACGAAAAATCCGGGGTCCGACGCCAGGCCGGCCAGGAACTCGTGCCCCTTGTCCGTCATTTCTATGCTGCGCAGACGCTCGTCAATGACGAAATACAGGTCATCCGTCACCACGTGCATTTCGCGCTCGTTGTCCTGCATATAGAAATTTTCGGTCTTCTGCAGGAGCTGCTTCATGCCGGTCTCGCTGAGGAACTTTATGAGAGGCTGATATTTGGGCAATCCCTTGTGGCATCTGAGCAGCAGCTTTCCGCCCTCTTCCTCGTCCCCTCCGGCTATCAGTTTCCTGGCGGTCGTAAGAGTCTGGGTGACAAGCTTTCTCTGCTGTTCGTAAAGGTTCGCTACCTTGTCGCGGAACTCGTTGTAGAGCTCCCCGTCCTCGCCTTTCGGCACCGGGCCCGATATGATGAGAGGCGTCCTCGCGTCGTCGATCAGCACGGAGTCCACCTCGTCGACTATGGCGTAATGATGCTTGCGCTGCACCAGATGCGTCATGTCCGTAGCCATGTTGTCCCTGAGGTAGTCGAAGCCGAATTCGTTGTTCGTGCCGAATGTGATGTCGCACTGGTATGCCCGCTTGCGCGCGTCGCTGTTGGGCTCGTGCTTGTCTATGCAGTCCACCGAAAGCCCGTGGAACATATAAAGCGGCCCCATCCACTCGGCGTCTCGTTTCGACAGGTAATCGTTCACAGTCACCACGTGCACGCCCTTTCCGGCGAGCGCGTTCAGGAATACCGGCAGGGTGGCGACGAGCGTCTTGCCCTCGCCGGTGGCCATCTCGGCTATCTTTCCCTGGTGCAGCACTATGCCGCCGATGAGCTGTACGTCATAATGCACCATGTCCCAGGTGATCATGTTGCCCCCGGCCATCCAGTGACGGCTGTAGACCGCCTTGTCGTCCTCTATGTGCACGAAATCATGGTCGGTGCTCAGCTTGCGGTCGAAATCGGTGGCCGTCACGGCAATGGTCTCGTTCTCCGCAAACCTTCTCGCGGTGGATTTCATCACCGCGAAAGCCTCCGGCAATATTTCGAGCAGCACTTTCTCGATCTCTTCATCCTCCTCCTTCACGAGCCTGTCGGCCTCGCCGGCAAGCTTTTCCTTCTCGTCCACGGGGATGTCGTTCTCAAGCTGCTGCTTTATTTCCTCTATACGTTTTTCGAAAGGCTCCTCCCTCTGCAGGACCGTCCGTCTCAGTCCGGCGGACTTTTCGCGCAGCCCGTCATCGGAAAGCCCGTCTATATCGGAATAGGCCGCCAGCACCTTGTCGAGCAGCGGCCGTATGGCCTTCATGTCCCTTTCGGACTTGGAGCCGAAGATTTTCTTTATTATATCCGTTAAAGCCATATCGTTACAATTCAATTATTGAAAAGCGCCTATCCTGCAAAGGTAATGATTATCGCCGAAAAACGGAAAAATATCGCAACATTATCTTATGCCGGGCCGTTTTTTCCTGAAAGCGAAAACCGAATTCAGCACGGCAAGCACGGGATATATCTCCACGCGGCCGAAGAACATGTCCATCGTGAAAATGAACTTTATGGCCGCAGGCTCGGAATTGTAGCTGCCGGCGGAGCCTATGTCCCCTATGGAAAGCCCCACGGCGCCGAGATTGGAGATCGTGCCCGCCACGGCGTTGTGGTTGGGGTCGCCCACGAGGAGGCACAGCAATATCGAAGAACACGCCACGACGGCGTAAAGCACGATGTACAGGATCTGCGGGAACACCACCTCATCGCGCAGGACTGTGTGTCCGAGCCGTATCTCGGAGACTGCCGAAGGGTGGACCGACTGCCGTATCTGCCGGGCTATCGCCTTGGCCATCACTATGAGCCTGTCCACTTTCAGGGCTCCGGTGGTGGATCCCGCGCATCCGCCCATGATGCTCAGGAGCATGACGATGAAACATGCCGTCATGTTCCATCCGCTGTTGTCCGCGATCGAAAAGCCGGTGGTCGAGGCATAGCTCACCGTATGGAAGGCCCCGTCCAGAAAAGCCCTTCCCCAGGAGCCGCCGGGCGCCTTAAGGTTGATCGCCATCAGGACCGACGCTGCCATCAGGATGAAAAGATATGCCTTGAATACCGGATTGCCGAGCGGACGCAGGCTCCGCGTAAAGAATACCATGAAAACGAGCCCGAAATGCACCGAGGCGAGAAACATGAATACGATGGTTATGATGTCCACCGCCACGGAGTCGAAAGCGCCTATCGAGGCCGTCCTGGTGCTGAACCCTCCGGTCGAGCACACGCTGAAGGCGTGGTTGACGGCGTCGAAGGGAGACATTCCCGCAATCAGGTAGCACACGAAAGCGGCCGCCGTAAGCCCGAGATATACCCACGTAAAGATATTCACCATCTTCCTCGCCTGCGAGCCGTATCCTTCCCGTGAAATGGCGGACAGCTCCATGTTGGTAAGACGGAATCTCACGGGAGAAGTGTCGGGAATGATGAGCAGCAGAAACACCACGATGCCGAGGCCGCCTATGAAATGCGTGGACGAACGCCAGAACAGCAGGCTGTCGGGCAATACCTCCACGTCGTCGAGTATGGTGCCTCCGGTGGTGGTGAAGCCCGAAACGCTCTCGAACCATGCGTTCGCCAAAGTGAACGGCTCGCCCCACAGCGCATACGGGAGCATGCCGAAAATAAAGGACAGCAGCCACGACAGGAAGATGATGACATAGCCTTCCTTGAGCGTGATTACCGAGGCGCCGCGCACGAAAATGAACGGGAATATGCCGACAATGAAAGTAATGGAGAAGCTGATTACGAGGGCGGCCAGCGCGCTGTCATTGCCGTTGGCCACCGACACGAATATCGACAGCAGCATGAACAATGCGCTCACGAGCAGGGCATACCCTACGTTCCTGGCTATTACTTTCAGATTCATAACGGCTTGTCTTTCTTCAAGGCCTCCCTGAGGTCCTTCACGCGCCTGCGCAGCTGCCTGTTTTCCTCCGCCATTTCCTTCACTCCGGCATTCAGCTCCGCCATCTGGTCGTCCCCGTCGAACTCATAAGAATACCTTTTGCCGAAAGAGCGGTAGTCCGACAGGGAGCCCAGCATTTTGTACAGAGGGGTTATATAATACACGTTTATGAAGACGAGCAGCATGATGACGAGAAAAATGCCTACCCCCACCGCCACAGCCCCTGGGATGATGCTGCGGTAAAAGCCTTTGTCGAAAGTCTCGGAATTGTGCTTCAGTTCGTCGTAAATCGCCTGCGTCATAAGGTCTATGTCGTTCTGCAAACGGTGGAAACGCGGCTGGAGCCTCTCGAAAAACCATGTCCTCGAATCTATGAAATCCGAAAGCATCACTTCGTTCAGCTCCATGGAAACGAGCATGTAGGCCGAATAGGAATACAGCACCGAATCGGCCAGATGCGACAGCCTCTTTCCCGAAAGGGAATTCTTCAGTTCCGCGCAGGCTTCCATGAACTGTCCGTGGTCGAACTCAGGAAGCGCAATGACATTCTCGTCCCCTATCACTTCCAGCACCCGGAGATTGTATTCGTCGCTCTTGGCGGAAATGGCGTGCGCCGTATTGATGCTGCGTATATTGTCCGCCATCAGCCCGGACAGATAATGGCTCATCTGCCGGTATTCGAGGATGGAAATGACGCTCGATATGAACAGCACGGAAACCACCGCGCCAAGGCTCAGCACGAGTTTCTGCCTCAGTGACAAATGTATGTCCCTGAATCGGCCCGCAAGTTTTCTGAACATCGTCATCATCTGTTTGCGTCTGCAAATATATGAATTATGGAGAAAAAAAGGATGCTTTTCGGATAAAGTCAGCCCGCGGGGTTTTGCCGGCAAAAGCTGCAACCGCCGTCTATTCATGAAAATAAAGCCGCATAAAAAGGATGTTAGCAACGATATTTTATTATTTCAAAACAAGAAAAAATATTTTTTTCAATTCTACGTTTTGTATAAAATAAAATTTTATTATCTTTGTATCAATGCACAATTGTACAGAATTTATGAGACTATCGTTCCTGAACCAACGAGACAAAAATACGCTGCTCAAGAAAAAGATACTGAGCCTCTGCATCAATGACGGCGAATACAGCATCTCCGACCTTAGCAAGCAGCTGAATGCCAGCGTTCCCACGGTGACCAAACTGATCGTCGACCTCATCGACGACGGTTTCATGATCGAACTCGGCAAACAGGGCACTTCGGGCGGACGCAAGCCGAGCATATACGGACTCAATCCGAACGCCGGATTTTTCGCCGGCGTCAACATAGGGCACAACCATGCATCCGTGGCGGTGACCGACTTCAAGGGAAGCATCGTCGCGTCGATGAACGACATCCCCTTCGAGATGGCCGCCAACGAAGAAGCATTCCACAGGGCCTCACGCGAACTGAAAGAGTTCTTCATGCGCAACGGACTGGAATGGAGCAAAGTCTTCGGCTGCGGATTCAGTTTCACCGGGAGGGTGAATCCCGAAACCGGCTACAGCTACTCGTTCTCTTTCGACGACGAGCGGCCCATCAACCGCATTCTCGAAGAGGATCTCGGAGTGCCGGTGCATATAGAGAACGATTCGCGCGCCATGACTTACGGAGAGTATCTCGGCGGGGTGAAGAAAGAGAAAAACATGCTGTTCGTCAACGTAAGCTGGGGATTGGGAATGGGCATGGTGCTCGACGGCCGCCTGTATTACGGGAAATCTGGCTTCTCAGGGGAAGTCGGGCATTTCCCCCTGCTCGACAATGACACCATATGCCGATGCGGCAAGGTGGGGTGCCTGGAAACGGGGGCTTCCGGCTCAGCGCTCCACCGGATCGTCATGGAAAAGCTCGGAGAAGGCAGGGCATCTTCCCTCTCGGCCAAATTCAAACGAGGCGGAGACATAGCCCTCGAAGACATTTTCAAGGCCATAAAAGAAGAAGACGTGCTCGCCATCGAAGTCGTGGAGGAGATTGCGTCCACTCTCGGACGCGGGCTCGCCGGGATAATCAACATCCTGAATCCCGACCTCGTGGTCATCGGCGGACGGCTCGCCGTGTGCGGGGACTACCTGATGCTGCCGCTGCGCAGTACGGTGAAGAAACTCGCGCTGAACATTGTCAATCAAGATACGAAAATAAAATTCTCAAAGTTGCGCAACGCCGCGGCGCCGTACGGTGACTGCATGCTGTCACGCAGCAAACTGTTGGGAGTCTTATAAATAAAGGTAAAAATAACGAAACGGGACGGCAGGCAAGCCGTCCCGTTTCTATTTTATCCTGCCTGCCGTGCAAGGCGATCACTCAGGCTTGTACGAATCTTTCAGCGTCACGGTCCTGTTGAACACGACATGCTCCGGAGTGCTGTCCGGATCCTTGAAATAATATCCGGTACGCTCGAACTGTACGGCTACGCCGCTTTCGTCTGCCGGAAGAGCGGGCTCAGCATAGCCGACGGCCACCGTGAGCGAGTCGGGATTGAGGAACTCCTTGTAGTCCCGGCCCTCCGGAATGGCGCCCATGTCCGCCTGCGTGAACAGGAGGTCATAGTTGCGGATTTCCACTTCGGCCGCATGCTCCGCGGACACCCAGTGTATGGTCCCCTTGACGGAACGCCAGGCCCCCTCCCCTCCGGGACGGGTATCCCGATCATACGTGCAGTGCAGCCGCACCACCTTTCCACCGGCATCCTTTTCCACGCCGCCGCATTTGATAATATAGGTGTATTTCAGGCGCACTTCGCCGCCGGGCCTCAGCCTGAAGAACTTTTTGGGGGCCTCCTCCATGAAGTCGGCCCTGTCGATATAAAGCTCGCCGGTGAAAGGGACCCTGCGTGACGGACCGTCCGGCTCCGCCGGATTGAGGGGACAGTCGAACCATTCCACCCTGCCAGGCTCCCAGTTGTCTATCGTCACGCGCACAGGATCCTGCACCACCATATAACGGTTCGACCTGGCGTTCAGATCCTGTCTTACGCACCACTCCAGCAGCCGGATGTCCATGAGCTGGTCGCGCTTCGAGACGCCTATCTTTTCACAGAACATCTTAAGCGCCTCGGGGGTATATCCGCGCCTGCGGACTCCGCAAAGCGTAGGCATGCGGGGATCGTCCCAGCCATTCACGATGCCTTTTTCCACGAGTTCGAGGAGCTTGCGCTTGCTCATGAGCGTATATGTGAGATTCAGGCGGGCGAACTCGTACTGATGGCTCGGGAAAATGCCCAGAGTCTCTATGAACCAATCATACAGAGGCCTGTGGACATCGAATTCGAGCGTACAGATGGAATGCGTTATCTTCTCGATGCTGTCGCTCTGGCCGTGCGTGAAATCGTACATCGGATAGATGCACCATCTGTCGCCCGTGCGGTGGTGCGTCGCATGCTTGATCCTGTAAAGCAGCGGATCGCGGAACAGCATGTTGGGGTGGGCCATGTCTATCTTGGCCCTGAGCACCTTCTCCCCGTCGGCATATTTCCCGTCACGCATCTCGCGGAACAGACGCAGGTTCTCCTCCGCCGGCCTGTCCCGCCAGGGGCTGTTGACCCCGGGCCTTTCCACGGTGCCGCGGTTCTCGCGTATCTGCTCCTGTGTCTGGTCGTCGACGTATGCCAGTCCCCTTTTTATTAGTTCTTCGGCCCACTCGTAGAGCTGTTCGAAATAGTCAGACGCATAAAGCTCCTTGTCCCACTTGAATCCCAGCCACCTGATATCCTCCTTTATGGAGTCAACATACTCCGTATCCTCCTTGGAAGGGTTGGTGTCGTCATATCTCAGATTGGTAGTGCCCCCATATTTCATTGCCAGCCCGAAATTGAGGCATATGCTCTTGGCGTGGCCGAGATGCAGATATCCGTTCGGCTCCGGAGGGAAACGCGTCTTTATGCCCTGCACCTTTCCGGAGGCGAGATCCGCCTCTATTATTTCTTCAAGAAAATTGAGCCTGCGGGAATTGTCCGCAGCCAGTTTGTTGAGTCCGTCCATAACCATCTCTTTTAACAATCTACAAAAATAATAATATTTTACGATATTTTTTTTATTTTTGCAGTGCTTTAGCATAAAATGGAATATTATCGAAAAATGAACTTGTTGCAGGAGAGATTTTCCAAGTTCGACCAGCCGCAGCGACTGATGGAGGAAGGGCTATATCCCTATTTCCGGGCAATCGACGGAAAGCAGTCCACCGAGGTCGAGATGGGAGGACACAAAGTATTGATGTTCGGTTCGAACGCATATACGGGACTTACAGGTGACGAAAGAGTGATTGAAGCCGGAGTGAAGGCGCTCCGTAAATACGGATCGGGATGTGCGGGCAGCCGTTTTCTGAACGGCACGCTGGACCTGCACCTGCAGCTTGAAAAAGAGCTTGCCGGATTCGTCGGCAAAGAAGAGGCGCTTTGCTTTTCCACCGGTTTCAGCGTCAACGCCGGCGTCATTCCGTGTCTCCTCAGCAAGGACGACTATATCATATGCGATGACCGCGACCATGCGTCGATAGTGGACGGCAGGCGCCTGTCTTTCGCAAAAGCCTTGAAGTACAAGCACAATGACATGCAGGCGCTCGAATCATGCATGCACGGACTGCCGGATGACTGCGTGAAGCTGATAGTCGTGGACGGCGTGTTCTCGATGGAAGGCGACCTGGCCGACCTACCGGCCATTGTGGAGATAAAGCACAGATATCCCAACGTGTCCGTTATGGTGGACGAAGCGCACGGCATAGGCGTATTCGGACGTCAGGGACGCGGCGTATGCGACCATTTCGGACTCACCTCCGAAATAGACCTTATAATGGGAACGTTCAGCAAGTCACTCGCGTCCATCGGTGGCTTCATAGCTTCGGACAGCATCATAATCAATTATCTGCGCCACACCGCGCGCACCTATATTTTCAGCGCGTCCGACACGCCGGCGGCCACCGCCAGCGCCATGGAGGCCCTGCACATCATACAGAATGAGCCGGAGCGCATGGAAAGGCTGTGGGACGTAACCAATTACGCCCTCGAAAAATTCCGCGCCGCCGGATTCGAAACAGGCAACACGGAAAGCCCCATCATCCCGCTGTACGTCAGGGACCAGGAAAAAACCTTCAGGGTGACTAAAATGGCGTTCGACGAGGGAGTGTTCATCAATCCGGTCATTCCCCCGGCCTGCGCGCCGCAGGACACGCTGGTCCGCTTCGCGCTCATGGCGACTCACACCCACGAACAGGTGGACAGGGCCATAGCCGCCCTCACGAAAGTATTCAAACAGTTGGAAATAATCTGACGATATCCTTTCCTAAAGGATATTCATGCACTGTTCGCGCATTTTCTCAAGCTCGTCTTTCATCAGAACGACGAGCTTTTGTATGCCGCCGTGATTGGCCTTGGAGCCGGTGGTGTTGATCTCGCGCCCCATTTCCTGAATTATGAATCCCAGCTTCCTGCCCGGGGCGGGCTCATTGTCGATGGTATCCATAAAATAGGAGCAGTGCTGGCGCAGACGCACTTTTTCTTCATTTATGTCGAGCTTCTCGAGATAATATATCATTTCCTGATGGAACCTCTCCTCGTCAACCTTCTGGCGCAGCTCTGCGAGGCTGCGGATGAGCCTTTCCTTCACGGCGTCAATCCTTTCCCGCTCCAGTTCCTCTATCCTGGCGGAAAGTCCAAGAATGTTGCTTATCCTCGAAGTGACGTCGGCATAGAGCGCCGCCCCCTCCCTACGGCGGAATTCGTCCACCTGCGCAAGGGCATTGTCGACGGCCGCCTCCACCGCGGGCCAGTTTTCATCCGTGATTATGTCAGGCTTCTTGGCATCGCACACCTCCGGAAAACGCAGAATGGTGGCAAGGAGCACAGCGTCGGACGTTTCATTGCCGTACCCCAATATTTCTTTTGCCTGACGAAGATATTCGGCCGCGGCGGTCTTGTCGATGTGCCTGGCCGAATCGTCCGTCGAAGCCTCGAAAGTGAGATACACGTCTATCGAACCGCGTTCGAGAGCCTTGGCCACGCGCTGCCGCAATGCAAGCTCCCTGTCCTTCGGAAGAATAAATGATTTTATGTTTATGTCGGCGCCCTTTCCGTTTAGGGTACGTATTTCAACGGAGATTTTTCCAGTCCCCGCATCGGCCGAAGCCTTCCCGTATCCCGTCATCGATTTGACCATATTCAGCCATTTTACGTTGTTCCGGCAAAGATAGCAATTAATCTCGATTTCGCCACAAATAACGCGATTCCGCCATCAAAACGGAGTTTCAGCCAAAAACACGAAAGCTTAGCGAAACTATTTTCAAAAAAACGCCGCCGATTCTTACCTTTGCAAAAATTCATGACGACATGCTTGAAAAATTTCTTACAAAAACGCATTTTGCCTCGATGGAGGATTTCAGGGAAAACCTTGAACTGAAGATACCGGATCATTTCAATTTCGCATATGATGTAATGGACGCCTGGGCGGAAACGGACCCCGACAAACTGGCGATGATATGGGTAAACGACAAGGGACAGGAACGCAAGCTCACGTTCCGGGATTTCAAGGTCGAAAGCGACAAGGTGGCCGGATATCTCGATTCGATAGGGATAGGAAAGGGAGACATGGTGATGCTCATCCTGAAGCGCCGGCTGGAATTCTGGACCGTCATGCTCGCGCTGCACAAGATAGGCGCGATAGCCATTCCGGCGACTTTCCTGCTGACTTCCAAAGATATAGAATACAGATGCAAGAGCGCCGAGATCAAGGCGATAATATGCTGCGGCGACGAACCGATACTGTCCAACGTCACCAAGGCCGAACCCAAATGCCCCTTCCTCGAGAAGATGATCAGCATCGGCCCTTCCGTGCCGGAGGGATGGGAAGACTTCCATGCCGGCGTGGCGGCCGCGAAGCCGTGGGAAAGGGGCGATTTCATAAACGAGAGCACCGATCCGTTCATGCTTTACTTCACGAGCGGCACTTCCGACGAGCCGAAGATGGTGCTGCACAACCATACCTATGCGATCGGACATATCGTCACGGCGGCATACTGGCACAACCTGACGCCGGAGTCCCTGCACCTCACCTACTCCGATTCCGGATGGGGCAAGGCGGTATGGGGCAAACTGTACGGACAATGGATAGCAGGAGCGTGCCTGTTCGTCTACGATCATGAGAAATTCGTCCCGACCGACCTTCTCAAGCTTATAGAGAAATATCGCATAACCTCGTTCTGCGCGCCGCCGACCATATACAGGTTCCTCATAAGGGAGGACTTCAACAAATACGATCTGAGTTCGCTCAAATGGTGCACTACGGCCGGCGAAGCCCTCAATCCTACCGTGTTTGAAATTTTCCACGAAAAGACCGGAATCTGGATATACGAGGCGTTCGGCCAGACGGAAACCACCCTCACGCTCGGCACCTTCCCGTGGATGAAGCCGCGTCCGGGCTCGATGGGCGTTCCTAATCCGGCTTACGACATAGACATCATCACCGCGGACGGCAGATCGGCCGAGGTCGGCGAAGAAGGCATAATCGCCATCCGGACCGACAAAAAGACTCCGCTGGGACTTTTCATGTGCTACTACCGCAATCCGAAGCTGACACGCAAATCATGGCACGACGGCGTATATTACACCGGAGACGTGGCCTACAGGGACAGCGACGGATATTTTTGGTTCCTCGGCAGAAACGACGACATCATCAAGACTTCCGGCTACCGGGTAAGTCCGTTCGAAGTGGAAAGCGCCATCATGACGCATCCGTCCGTCGTGGAATGCGCCGTGACGGGAGTGCCTGACCCCGAAGGGCTGCGTGGATTCGTCATTAAGGCCACGATAGTCATAGCCAAGGAATTCAGGAGCCACATCGCCACTCCGGAAAGTACGGAAAAGTTCGTGAAAGAGATACAGAACCATGTAAAGAAAATCACGGCGCCGTACAAATATCCCCGCGTCATAGAATTCGTGGAAACGATGCCCAAGACCATAAGCGGCAAGATCCGCCACGTGGAGATACGCGAGCGCGACGCACGCAAGGAAGACTGACGGCGGCCGCACTTTAAGCCTGCAAGAATCGAGTCCATGCCAGCCAAGGAAAAAATCCAGCGGATGTTCGACGGCATCGCCCCCGGCTACGACCGGCTCAACCACCTGATGTCCTTAGGCGTGGACCGATGCTGGCGCCGTCGCGCCGTGCGCGGGATCGTGTCCCCGGACCGGCCGCAGCAGATCCTTGACCTTGCCTGCGGAACGGGCGATTTCAGTTGTGAGATCGCCCGCCGCATGCCCCCGCAGAGCCATGTCACCGGGCTGGACCTCTCCGAGGGGATGCTCGCCGTGATGCGCGACAAGGTTGAAAAAGCGGGCCTGGCGGAGCGGATCTCCTGCCGGCAGGGCGATGCAGAGGCCATTCCCTGGCCGGACGGCTCCTTCGATCGGGTATGCATCGCCTTCGGCATACGCAACTTCGAACACCGCGAGCAGGCATTGCGTGAAATCCTGCGCGTACTCAGGCCCGGCGGACGGCTGGTCATCCTGGAACTGTCCGTTCCGGAGAACCGGGTGCTTCACAAGTGCTACGACCTGTATTTCATGCATTTCATGCCATGGATCGGCGGGATGCTCTCCGGCGACAAGGCTGCCTACCGCTACCTGCCCGCCTCCGTGCAGCGCTTTCCCGGCCGGATGGCCTGGACGGGGACGATGCGGCGCTGCGGCTTCGCGCAGGTGCGCCACCAGGCGCTCACCGCCGGGCTCTGCCGGATGTACGTCGGGGAAAAACCTGTTTCTGAGCCGTCCATGTAGTTAGGTTTTCTTGACGTTCTGCAATTATTTTGTGAATTTTGCAAAGGATATTGGATAATCGAAGACTATGAAAAAATCGCCTGATAAAATCGAGATTCGCGGCGGCAGAGTCCACAATCTGAAAAATATCAATGTCGACATTCCGTTAAACGAAATCGTCGGCATCGCGGGCGTTTCGGGTTCGGGCAAGTCGTCGCTTGCGCTCGGCATCCTCTATGCGGAAGGCTCGCGCAGGTATCTCGAATCCTTGTCGACATACACGCGCAGGCGTATGACGCAGGCGGAAAAAGCGCAGGTGGACGAAGTGCTGTATGTCCCTGCGGCGCTCGCGCTCCGTCAACGCCCTGGCGTCCCCGGAATCCGCAGTACGTTCGGCACGGGAACGGAACTTTTGAACAGTCTGAGGCTGATGTTTTCCCGTCTTGCCTCGCACCGTTGTCCGAACGGACATTATGTTTCCCCGTCACTGAATGTAGCGGCGGGCCTGGAACTCGTCTGTCCCGTTTGCGGAGAACATTTTTTTGCGCCGGGCGCGGAAGAATTGGCGTTTAACAGCCAAGGCGCATGCAAGCGTTGCGACGGGACGGGCGTCGTCCGCATCGTGGACGAATCCACGCTTGTCCCCGATGAAACGCTATCTATCGACGAGGGGGCCGTTGCGCCGTGGCAAACGCTGATGTGGTCGCTCATGAAGGACATCGCAAGGGCCATGGGAGTCAGAACGGACGTTCCTTTCAAGAATTTGACCGAACGGGAGCGCGACATCGTATTTCACGGACCCGCGATCAAAAAGAATATCATCTATCAAAACAAGACGAGCGGCGCGACGGGCGACATGGATTTCACATATTTCAATGCCACCTACACTGTGGAAAACGCTTTGTCCAAAGTCAAGGACGAGAAGGGAATGAAGCGCGTCGAGAAGTTTTTGCGGACGGATATTTGCCCCGACTGCGGCGGGACAAGACTTTCCGAGGCCGCCCGCTCGCCCAAACTTATGGGACTGTCCCTTGCGGAAGTTTGCACGATGAATCTTGCCGACTTGGTTGAATGGGTAAAGAAAGTCCCCGATTCGCTTCCCGAAGAAATGCGCCCCATGGCGGAGAGCATCTGTCAATCTTTCGGGGATGCCGCAAAACGGCTTATGGATCTTGGACTTTCCTATCTCACATTGGATCGCGCGGCGTCTACGCTTTCCACGGGCGAAAGACAGAGAATGCAGCTTGCCCGTGCCGTTCGCAACCGCACGACGGGCGTTCTTTATGTCCTCGACGAGCCGTCCATCGGCTTGCATCCGTCGAATATCGAAGGTCTCACTGGCGTTATGCATGATTTGATTGCCGACGGCAATTCGGTCGTCCTTGTGGATCACGACACAAACGTCCTTCAAAGCGCGGATTATCTTATAGAGCTCGGTCCCGAAGCGGGCGCCGGCGGCGGAACGATTATCGCCGAGGGAACGCTCGAAGAAGTCGAAAAAAATTCCGCCTCACGGATAGGAGGCTTCCTGACGGGCAAAGAGAAAATAGAAATCGGGAGAAAAATATCGGAAAGCGAAATGTTTTCTCTCGGGAAAATACACCTTTCCACGTCGGAAATTCACACGGTAAAACCGCTGGAAGTCGATTTTCCCAAAGGACGGCTGACCGTCGTCACGGGCGTATCGGGTTCGGGGAAGACGACGCTCATTCTCGAAAGCCTGATACCCGCGCTCGAAGCGAAAATCAAGGGAGAAAAATTGCCCGCGCACGTCAAAGATATTTCAGCCGACGGGATCGGACAGGTGAAGTTGATCGATTCCGCGCCGATTGGCATCAACGTGCGTTCGACCGTAGCGACGTATGCCGACATTCACGACGAGCTCCGCAAGGTCTATGCCAGGACGCCCGACGCTAAAGAGCGCAAATATAAAGACGGCGATTTTTCATATAATACGGGCAAGCTCCGCTGTCCGACCTGCGACGGAACGGGCACAATCAGCCTCGACGTGCAATTTTTGCCCGATGTAGACATACCGTGCCCCGACTGCGGCGGCTCACGTTACGGACGGGAAGCGACGATTATAAAGCGCACATCGAAGTGCGGCGCGGCATATTCGCTCCCCCAGCTTATGGACATGAGCATAGACGAAGCTCTCGAAGCGTGTTCGGACCTCCCGCTTGTCGCACGTAAAATCAAAGTTTTACACGATCTCGGACTCGGTTACTTGACGCTCGGAGAGGAAACGCCCTCTCTTTCGGGCGGCGAGGCGCAAAGGCTTAAACTTGCAAGTGAAATGGGAAAGGGGCAGTCCGATACCGTGTTTGTATTCGACGAGCCGACAATAGGCCTGCATCCTTTGGACGTGAAAGTCCTGTTGAACGTATTCCAAAGGCTGCTCGATAACGGCGCAACCGTCATTGTCATCGAACACGATCTCGACGTTATCCAAAATGCCGATTACATTATCGATATGGGGCCGGGCGGCGGATTGTTCGGCGGGCAGGTAGTCGCTGCGGGGACGCCGGAAGAAATATGCAACAACAAAAACAGCGTTACGGGAACTTATCTGAAAAAATGTCCAACCCGTCACGTTTCATGTGCGCCGGCTGAAGCAAAAAGCAAATCCGAACCATTCACTTGCGGCAAGTAAACAATTCGGATTTTTAGTGCTCCCTCAGGGGCTCGAACCCTGGACCCCAACATTAAGAGTGTCGTGCTCTACCAACTGAGCTAAGGAAGCGTCCTTATATTTCAAGATTTTGTGATCCGTTCGGGGCTCGAACCCGAGACCCCAACATTAAAAGTGTTGTGCTCTACCAACTGAGCTAACGAATCTTCCAACCTTTCCGGAACAATACCGGTTTGGGATTGCAAATGTATGCCAATTATCGGAATTCTCCAAATTTTTTTGGCATCTTTGTCTTTGGCCTAATCCGAAGAAAATTCCTTGACATGCTGGTCCTCAGATATGCGGCATACGAGGATGTTTCCGTCCTTCTCGGCAACGACATAGCCGTCAAGCCCTTCCACTACCACCCTGCGGGCGTCCGCGGCATGGACTATGCAGTTTCGGCTGTTGAACAGCCTTACGTCGGAGCCTACGACGGCATTGCCGTCCGAATCCGTCTGCATATGCGCGCCGATGGCGCCCCAGCTGCCGAGGTCGCTCCAGCCGAATTCACCTCCCACTACATATATGTCACGGGATTTCTCCATTACCGCATAGTCGATGGAAATCTTGTCGCACAAAGGGAACAGATTCGCAAGCGCGGGCTTCTCGCCGGCAGTGAAGAACGACGGCGCCAAACGGTCCATAATTTCCGCAATGGCCGGGGCATGTTCCCGCATCTGAGACATGATCGTCCTGCAGTTCCATACGAATATGCCCGCATTCCACAGATAATGTCCGTCCGCGACATACCGCACCGCCACGTCAGCGGAGGGCTTTTCCTTGAATTCAGCCACCTTGACTATGCCTTCCGCGGCATTCCCGCCGGCATGTATATATCCGTAGCCCGTCTCCGGCCTTGTAGGGACTATCCCCACCGTCACTATGGCGCTGCGGCCGGCCGTAAAGCCGAGGGCCTTTCCGATAGCCGACGCAAACTCCTCCGTGCGGATGACGAGAGCGTCCGCGGGGGTCACGACTATATTGGCATCCGGGCAGCGCCTGTCAATTTTCCAGCAGGCATATGCTATGCAAGGCGCCGTATTCCTGGCTTCGGGCTCGGCAAGTATCTGGTCCTCCGGTATTTCAGGCAACTGTTCTCGCACGGCGGAGACATATCGCTCTGAGGTGACCACCCAGAAATTTTCAGGCGGGCACAAGGGCAGGAACCTCTCCATGGTAAGCCGGATCATGGTCTTGCCAACGCCGAGCAGGTCGATGAATTGCTTCGGCATGCACGGAGTGCTGACCGGCCAGAGCCGGCTGCCGGAGCCTCCGGCCATTATCACTACATGTGTATTCTTTTTATCCATAACGTTCAAATATAATCGTTTTTCTGGAATTGAAGTCAATCCGGCAGCTCCGAATAGATTGCCGCTAGCTTCGCCACTACGGCATCCGGATAGAACGGACGTACCATTTCGGCTCCGCGCTGTCCCATCTTTTTGCATAAATCTCTGTCCATCAATGTCATTATTGCATTGTAAAGAGCCTCGGAATCATGCGGCGGCACCAGCAGCCCGTTCTCCTCCGGAATTACGATTTCCGGCACGGCCCCTACGGGTGTAGCTATGACGGCGCATCCGTAGCTCATCGCTTCGAGAAGGCTTATCGGCAGGCCCTCCCACCACGAAGGAAGGACAACAGCATCGGCCCAATTCAGTACATCGGCCTTGCCATCTCCGGCGACGAAGCCCTCGAATGTCACGAAGTCGACGACGCCCGAGTCCCGAAGCAGTCCGGCCAATTTTTCATCCTCTCCCCGGCCGCAGATTTTCAGGCGCATGCGCCCGCGCAGTCCGTCGGCATGTGCGGCCAGCGTGTCTACAAGTTCAAAAATTCCCTTGTTGTCCTTTATCACGCCCATGAAAAGCAAATGCAGCATGCCGTCGTCCGCGGCAGGCTCCGACAGCGCCGGATAGCCGACTATATTGTTCAGCACCCTTATTTTCGAAGCAGACACGCCTATGGAGGCATAATATCCGGCCCAATAATCCGAAAGCACTACGAGCACGTCGGTTTTGTCAAACACGGAAAGAATCTTTTCCTTGCGCGGACTTTCTTCATAGAAATCACGGAAATTGCCGCTGTGCGAATGCAATATGACCCTGCGCCCGAGGAATCTGGCCGCATCGACGAAATGTGCATGCTTGAAAAAAGAACCGCCGCTCGCCGTATGGATATGCACGATGCGTATCTCCGGATGGAAAATCAGCTTCACGCACATGCGCAGAAAGGCGGTGATTCCATACCACATCTTGCTCGGCCGGCCAGGATTGCGGTATGAAGGAATGAAATTCAGCGCATCGTAATACGGTTCCAGATATTGCAGCACGGCCGCCATGCCGCCGGAAGCGTTTCCGTGGTAATACTCCCCTATCACGAGCACCCGCCTGCCGAGGGACGGCCCTATGCGCGCATTCATTTCCATGGTTTCGGGAATATCTTCAGCTTGAAGGCCCTGAGCCTGTCGTAAAATTTCTTTCCGAACAGCCTTATGATCGTTTTTCTGGCTTTCCTGACGCGGGAGGGACTCTTCCAGCTCGCCATAAAATGATGAATGGCCACGGTATTCGGCGTGATGTTCAGTCTGAACGTCTCATTGGAAAGAGGACAGAAATATTCGGACGGATAGATGTCCATGCCGGCTATATGCACCACCTTGCGTTCCCTGTTGTCCTCGAGGCCCATAGTCCTGAGCAGATCGGTCGTATGGCGCACCACGGTAGGCACCTTGTCCTCATCCCCGAAAGAAAAATGCATCCCGTCATATATCCCGAGCATCGAAGCGTAGAACTCCATCCCAGGCTCCGCGCCGAGCCCAAGGCCCGGCGCCACGGCCATGTCCCGGCCGCCGGCCGCGCAGTCCATCTCGAATCCCATGAAAGGGCCGCGCGCTATTATATCGTCCATGCCGGCGATTACTTCCACGTCGGTGTCGAAATAAATGCCGCCGTAATGATACAAAATCCAGAAACGGGCGTAATCGCTCACGAAAGCATATTTGCCGGCCTCATACGCCTCCCGCGCATATACCGCGGCGCCGACGTCGAATTCCGCCTCCGTCCAGCGCCTTATCTCGTAGTCCGGAAGGAACTTCCGCCACGATTCGATGCAGCGCACGGCCAAAGGAGGCAGAGGGCCCCCGCCGAACCAGCAATAATGTATGACTTTCGGTATCATCTGGAAAGGGCGTGTCACATGCTTCCTATGCGGCCGCATATTTCATCGAGGCTGCCGCTTACAAAAGAAAACAGTTTGTACATCAATTCCGGCTCCTGCTTTTCAGGGATATATACTATCACCGGCCTGCCGCTGCCCCGCATCCATCCGGCCTCGGCATGCGCCGAACGTCCGCAAGGAAGCACCAGAACGCACAGGTCCGCCCACTCCATGGCGGCCAGATCGCTTGCGAAACCGCTTTCGGCAAGCGGATGGGAAAGGGCGTCCACATACTCGTCCACGCCCCAGCGTTCCCAGTTTTCATCTATCGACGACCAGCGGAAACCGCCGTTGCCGTGCGGCGGATTGCGGAAATCGTAAACCTCATGCCCGCATCCGCGCAGCCTGTCCACCACTTCGGGATAATAGGCGTTGCGCCAGCTGCTCGCTACATAAATCTTTTTCGCCATGTCAGTATCGTCCTGTGTCGGTCCGGGCTGTCTAAACTGAAACGGGGCCGGACCGCACAGATGCGGTCTGCCCCGTTCCGTTCAGGCTATGATTGCTTTATGCATTGATGTAGCGAGCCATCTCGAGGACTTTGTTGCTGTAGCCCCACTCGTTGTCATACCATGCGCAAACCTTCACGAAAGTAGGATCGAGCTGGATGCCGGCCTTCTCATCGAAGATGGAAGTATGCGGGTCGTTGCGGAAGTCGGTGGAAACGACAGCCTCGTCGGTGTATGAAAGCACGCCCTTGAGCTCTCCGTTCGCAGCCTCCTTCATGGCGGCGCAGATCTCCTCATAAGTCGCAGGCTTGGCGATCTCTACGGTGAGGTCAACGAAGCTCACGTCAGAAGTGGGAACGCGGAGCGACATGCCGGTGAGCTTGCCGTTGAGTTCGGGAAGAACCTTGCCCACGGCCTTGGCGGCGCCGGTGGAAGAAGGAATGATGTTCTCCAGAATGCCGCGGCCGCCCCTCCAGTCTTTCTTGGAAGGTCCGTCGACGGTCTTCTGGGTAGCGGTGGCGGCATGAACGGTGGTCATGAGTCCGCGTACTACGCCGAATTTGTCATTGAGGACCTTGGTGATGGGAGCAAGGCAGTTGGTGGTGCAGGAAGCGTTGGAAATGATATCCTGTCCGGCATATGTCTTATGGTTCACACCGTATACGAACATAGGGGTGGAATCCTTAGAAGGAGCGGACATGATGACCTTCTTTGCGCCGGCCTCGATATGCTTGCGGGCCTTCTCGTCGGTAAGGAAAAGTCCGGTCGACTCGACAACGACCTCTGCGCCCACCTCGTTCCATTTAAGGTTGGCGGGATCCATCTCGGCCGTCAGACGAATCCTCTTGCCGTTGACGATAAGAGTATTGCCCTCAACGGCTATGTCGCCGTTGAACCTGCCGTGCACTGAATCGAATTTCAGCATGTAGGCAAGATAGTCCGGATCGAGGAGATCGTTGATGCCCACTACCTCGACGTCGTTGGGAAAATTCTCAACGGCAGCGCGGAAAACCATGCGGCCGATGCGGCCGAATCCGTTAATACCAAGTTTGACCATAATCAGATTTTATTTTAACGTTAAAAATATGTCTTAAAGCATATTTCCGCCCATGTCGGAAAAAGCCTTTGCAAAAGTACTAAAAAATATGATTAATACCTATATTTGCAAAAACTTTGGTGCAAAACGGCCCTGCAGGGCGCGACAATCTGTTTTTTGTTGCTTAAGACTATAGATATGAACATTCTCATCACCAACGACGACGGATACAGGGCGAATGGGATCCGGGTGCTCGCGGAGATGATGGATCGATTCGGAGACGTCACAGTGATAGCCCCGAAACACCATCAGTCGGCCATGGGCATGGCCGTTTCCCTCGGATTCAAGAAACTTGCCTACAAGGAACTTCCCGACATGGGCCCAGGCAAGTGGTCCTATCTGGATGCCACGCCTGCCAGCTGCATCAAGTTCGGGCTCAACTTCCAGTTTCTCGACAAAAGGCCGGACGTAGTGATATGCGGCGTCAACCACGGCTCCAACGCATCCTCGGCCGCCTGCTATTCCGCCACTCTCGGCTCGGCCGAAGAAGGCGCCCTAAACGGGATTCCGGCCATAGGAGTTTCCCTTGACGACGTCCGCACGGACGCGGATTTCTCGGCCGTGAAAGCCATCTTCCCGCAGATCTTCGAGAAGCTCATGTCTTCCTGGGACAGAAGCAACTACGGCCTTATGTACAACGTGAACTTCCCTGCGTCGCCGCTTTCCGGGATAAAGGGAATACGTGTCGCGAGGCAGGGCCGTGGGCACTGGATAAAGGAGTTCCGCGACTGGGATCCCTGCATATTCGCCAGATACCACATAACTGAGGAAATGTTCGGCAAGCTCCATGACACGCCCCTGGAGGAGGGAGAGAGGGCCTACCTGATGGTCGGGGACTTCGTGGACGACGAGCCGTGCAGCGGCAATGCCGACCACAGGCTCAACGGCGAAGGCTACGTCACGGTCACGCCGGAAAATCTCGACAAGACCGACTACGCGGATCTGCGGCGCATCGAATCAATCATAAATGAAGACTTTCCCGTCAGGCCATGAAATACTACATCATCGCCGGTGAAGCCTCGGGCGACCTCCACGGCTCCAATCTCATGAAAGGCCTCTATGCGCACGACCCTGAAGCCGACATACGCTTCTGGGGAGGGGAACTTATGGATGAAGTCTATCACGGCCATCAGAACGGGACCGGACTGGTGGCCGACTACAAAGACGGGGCCGTGATGGGCTTCTGGGAAGTGTTCGCAAAGTCCGGAAAACTGCTCGGCAAACTGCGCCGCTGCAAATCCGACATCATCGCATGGGGCCCAGACGCGGTGATACTCATAGACTACCCCGGATTCAATTTCAGAATAGCCGAATTCGCAAGCAAACGAGGATTCAAAGTATTCTATTACATTGCGCCCAAGGTATGGGCGTCGAGGGAAAGCCGGACAAGAAAACTGAAACGCTTCGTGGACAAGCTTTTCATAGTCTTCCCCTTCGAAAAAGAATATTTCACGCGGAAGGGCATAGACTTCATATACAAAGGCAATCCCCTGATAGACGCCATAGACGGATCGGAATTCGTCCGCGAAAGCCGCGAAGAATTTCTGCGCAGGAACGGGCTCGACGGCAGGCGGGCGGTCGCCCTGCTTCCCGGCTCGCGCAAAATGGAACTGTCCTTCATGCTGCCTCGCCTTGCGGGATTTGTGGACATGATGCACTCCATGCCCGAATACGCCGGCCTGCAGTTCATCGTGGCCGGAGCGCCGGCGAGAACCGCATCCGACTACAGGACCATCACGGAAGGGCGCGAAGACTTCGTAAGACTGGTCTTCGGCCAGACATACGGCGTACTGCGGCACTCCGAAGCCGCGGTGATAAACTCCGGAACGGCATCGCTCGAAGCGGCCCTGATAGGGACGCCGCAGGTGGTGGGATACGGAGGGTCGCCGCTGACCTTCGCCATTGCGATATACATAGTAAAGGTCAGATACATAAGCCTCGCCAATCTGATAATAGGGAGAAAGGCGTTCAGGGAACTCCTGCAATATTATTTCACTCCCTCGGCCATAGCCTCCGAAGTGCGCAGGCTCCTCGATGACGGCGCATACAGGGAAAGAATGCTGTCGGACTACGCAGAAGTCAGGAAAGCGCTCGGCGGATCGGGAGCCTCTACGGCGATCGCCGCCGCCATGACGGACGAGCTCAAGAGAAAAAGCTAATACTCCCTGGGACCGAAAATGGAAGTGCCGATGCGCACCATGGTGCTGCCCGCCTCGAGGGCGATCCGATAATCCGACGACATGCCGATAGACAGTTCATCGAAGCCCTCCGCATCAGGAAAGGCCTCCGCAATGCGCCGTTTCAGTTCCGCCATACGGAGGAACTCCCCCTTTATGACGCCGGCGTCATCCGTATTGGTGGCCATGCCCATCAGCCCCCTTATGCGCACCCCGGCATAATCGGCCGCACGGCGCATTATATCGAATATCTCATCCTCCGAAAGACCGTGCTTAGTCTCCTCGGCGCCGAGCTTCAGCTCGAGCAGGACGTCCATACGCTTTCCTGCGGCCATGCACCACGACGACACGGCGTCGAGCAGATGCACCGAATCCACCGACTGAAGCATGGAAGCATACGGCAGGACAAGCTTCAGCTTGTTTGTCTGCAGATGCCCTATGAAATGCCACTCCACGTCCGCCGGCATAAGCGGCACCTTGGCCGCGAACTCCTGCGGACGGCTTTCGGCGAACGCCCTCTGCCCCGCGTCATAAGCCTCCATCAGCGCCTGTACGGGATGAAATTTAGAAACTGCCACCAGCTTCACCCCTGATGGCAGTTCCCGTTTCAATGAATTGATTTTAGAAGCAATCCGCATTGTCTCTTTCTATCTTCTGCGCTGTTTCCTTTCCTGCTCCTCAAGCATCTTGCGCTGCATCTTCTGGGCTTCTTCAAGACGCAGCTGCCATTTCGACTTGGCCGCCGGCTTGCCCTCGCCGGCTTCGAGACGGCGCCTGATATCGTCCGGATGTACGAACCATTTCTTTATTATCCATGTTTCAAGCATGGTCATAAGGTTCGACAGCAGATAATAATAGCTCAGTCCCGAAGAAAGGTTGTTGCAGATGAAGAACATCATTATAGGCATCATCCATACGCTCATGAATTTCATCATGCCGGCGCTGGGATCGTTGCTGCTCATCTGGCTGCCCGAAAGCGCCTTCGAATACAGGAACATCGACACGGACATCAGCAGTGCGAACAGCGAAATATGATCGCCTATTATAGGGATGCGTACGCCGAAATCGACTATGGAATCGTATGCGCTCAGGTCCTCCGCCCACAGGAATCCCTGCTGCCTCAGTTCTATGGACGCGGGGAAAAAGCGGAACATGGCCCACAATATAGGGAACTGGAGCAGCATGGGCAGGCAGCCGCCCATAGGGCTTATGCCGGCCCGCCTGTAGATGTCCATCATGGCCTGCTGCTTTTTCATCGCATCCTCGGGCTTGGGGTATTTCTCGTTGAGCCTGTCCATCCACGGCTTCACGGCCTGCATCTTGGCCGAAGAAGAATAGGACTTGTAGGCGAACGGAAGAACGACCAGCTTGATCATGAGCGTCATCAGCAGGATGATGAGTCCGAAATTCGATATGAACCTGTGAAGCCAGTTGAATACGGGTATGATCACGAAACGCGTGAACCATCCCACGAGCCAGCCTCCCAGAGGAATGATCTTCTCGTACTTCCTGTCATAGGACTTCAGCGTCTGGAAATGGTTGGGGCCAAAATAGAATTCGAACGGCAAGGTAATGTCGTCGCTGCCCGGCGTCAGGTCCACCCTCATTTCCGCCATGCAGGTCATAAGATCATGCGACGGATCGTCCTGCGGGAAGAAATTCACCTGCAGGTCGCCGGAAGCGAACTCTTCCGGAGCCATCATGATGGCAGAGAAGAACTGCTGCTGGAAAGCGAACCATGACATCCTCGCGTCGAGCCGCTTGGAAGCGTTGCGCCCGTTTCCGATGCTCTCCGGCTTTTTCTCCCCGGGGAAATAATAATTGAGCTTCGAATAGCGCAGTTCGTTCTGATAGCCCTTCTCCATCCTCGGCATGGTGATCCCGAAACTTATGTCCGCCGAAATGACGTTCCGCGGAATCAGGTCCTTCATGCCCACGAACGACAGCTCGTTCTTCACGGAGTAGGAACCTTCCTCAAGCGAGAATTTCTGCTGTATGTACCCTCCTCCGGAGAATGGCAGCCTCATGACTATGCTGCGTTCATCCGAAGCCTCGGGAACATAGTTGAACACGAACTTTCTCGAATCCACCGCGGTGGGGGCATATATCACGAAGCCGAGCCCGGCTTTGCCGTCCTTGAATATATACAGGTCCGTACTGTCGTAGTTGCGGTAGTCCTTTATCCTCACCGAATACGGCTGCGCGCCTTCGGTGGTGAACACGGCCTCGATCTTGTCGTTGGAAATGGTATGGAGGGAGGCTTCCGCATTCGCGGCCGCTGCGAGCAGCGAATCGCCGTATACGGGCGCAGGCGCCGCCTGCGGGTCCGTCACGCCTTCCGCCGGCAACGCGGCCTCGGGATGGCTTTCAAGATAGGCCTGCCTGATGCTGTCCCGGACAGCGGCCTCGGCCCTCGCCGCCGAATCGATCTGTTCCTGAATTTCAAGCTGTTTGCTGTACTGCCTGGACTGATATCCGAAAAAGCCGACAAACAGCAGCGCGATGAGTATGAACCCGATTACTGAATTCTTGTCCATTATTCCTCCGCACTCTTTTCCGAAGCCTCCGCCTCGCGGATTTTGTTCTCAAGTTCCTTAAGCTGCGCCTTGGCCTGGTCGATACTGTCCTGAATCTGCTTGATGAAAGGCTCGGAATTCTTTGATTTGGAGAAAAAGGCTATGTTGTTCTCGTATGTGACTATGTCCTGCTGCAATTTGTTGTACTTGTCTACAAGACGGTCCTTTTCGCTGCGGACGCTGCGGGCAAGGCCGCGGCTCGCGCCCCTTATGTCCCTTATCGTATGCTGAGGGAATTTCTCGTGCATAAGATCACGGTACGACTTGTTCAGGGCATCTTTCTCGCGGAAAGGCACGAATCCTATGGCGTTCCATCTGCCGGCGAAGTCCTGCATGCTTTCCGAATCGGCGGCCGCGTCTCCCGTAGGCACGAAAGCCTCTACCTCTTCGAGGAGCTTGCGCTTGGCCTTGAGATTGCCATAGAAATCATTCTCCGGCTTCACATGCTTGTCCCTTTCGTTGAAAAATTCATCGCAGGCAGCACGGAAACGTTTCCAGAGCTGTTCCGATTTCTTGCGCGGCACGGCGCCTATCTCTTTCCAGCGCTTCTGCAGATTGATGAGAGTGTCGGAAGTCTTCTTCCATTCGGTGCTGTTCTTGAGGGCCTCGGCCTGCTCTATGATGGCGAGCTTCTTCTCCATGTTTTCGTTCATGGTGTCCTTGAACTTGGCATAGAACTCCCTCTTCCTCTCGAAGAACTTGTCGCAGGCGGCACGGAAACGGTCGTATATGCGCTGATTCTCCTTCTTGGTGGCGAATCCTATCATCCTCCACTCCTGCTGCAGATTCTCTATCTCCTTCGAAAGCGCATTCCACTCGTTGGAAACCGTTATTTCGCGGGAAGCTATCTCCTCCACCTGCTCGCACAGCTTGGTCTTGGCTTCAAGATTGAGGACCTGCTGCGATTTCATCCTCTCGAAATAGGCCTGGTATTTCTTGTTGATGACGGCCGTCGCAGCCACGAAACGTGCCCATATCGACTCGCGGAACTCCTTGGCCACCGGTCCGAAATCCTTCCACTGTTCGTGGAGCTTCTGCAGCTCGCGGAACGCCTCAACGACGTTTTCGTTTTCGGCAAGTTTTTCCGCCTCCTCGCACAGCTGCTCCTTGGCTTCAAGGTTCTTCTTGAAATCGAGATCCCTCAGATCCCTGTTTATCTTCACCATGTCGTAGAACTTCTCGACATAGAACTGATACGTATTGTTCAGATCCTTGTAGCTCTGCACGGGCACGGGACCGGTCTCGCGCCACCTGTCCTGTATCGCGCGGAACTCCGGGAAAGTGGCGTTCACGTCCTCCTGCTTCTCCAGCAGGGCCTTGAGGTCCTCTATGACCGCCTGCTTCTTCTGGAGGTTCGATTCCCTCTCCTCTTCCTGCCGCCTGTTGTACTCGGCCCGTTCTTTTCTATAAGTATTGTACAGAGACTTGAAACCCGCTTCGATAGCCGCAAAAGGCCCGGCCTCGGAATCATTTTCCGTTTCGGCGGACGTCTGCTCCTCCGCCGGAGCATCCTCGTCCGACGGTTCGTCCACGGCTCCGTCGAGCCCGGCCTCAGCCTTGCCCTTCGAGAGTTTCTTATAAAAGGCCGACTTGATGGACTCCGCCTCCTTGGACCTTTTCAGACGATCCTCGCTATGGACAAGCTCGTCGAAAAGCTCCGACAGCTGCGCAAGAGTCTTGTCGGCATAATTGACGACCTTGTCCTTTACTTCGGCCGCCTGGTCCGCCGTCTCCTCAATCGTCTCCTTGACTTCCTCCTTCAGCTCATCCACCTTGGAAGCCGCTTCCTGCACGACTTCCGCCACCTTTTCGACTATTTTCTCAGCCGTGGTCTTCGTTTCTTCCTGCTCTACATCTGGGGCGTTCGTCGCTCCAGGCTTAATTTCCTCACTCATAATTTCAAGAGTTCAAATAGTTTTACATATAGTTACAACTGACAAATATAGCCAAATTTAATCTAATCCAACCAACTATTTTTGGAAATTCATATTAATAGCCACAATTTTGCAGTAGATAATGTAGAAATCATGCGAATCGACATCCTTACCGTGGTACCGGAACTTCTGGAAAGTCCGCTCAGCCACTCGATCGTAGGACGGGCAGTCAAAAAAGGCCTCGTAGACATTCATGTGCACAATCTCCGCAAGCACGGACTCGGGCCGAGGCAAAGCGTGGACGACTACAGCTACGGCGGGGACGCCGGCATGGTGATGATGGTAGAGCCCGTGTTCCGCATGATTGAGGAACTGCGCGGCGAAAGGGAATACGACGAGGTCATATACATGTCCCCCGACGGGGAAATCCTCACTCAGGGAATCTCCAACGAACTGTCCCTCAAAGAAAACATCATCATCCTGTGCGGGCATTACAAAGGCATCGACGAGAGGATCCGCGAACATCTCGTCACAAGGGAGATATCGGTGGGAAACTACGTGGTGAGCGGAGGCGAAATCCCCGCGGCCCTGCTCGCCGACTCCGTCATCCGGCTTCTGCCGGGCGCCCTGTCCGACGAGACCTCGGCGCTGAGCGACAGTTTCCAGGAAGGGCTTATTGCTCCCCCGGTATACACGCGACCGGCCGAATTCAACGGCTGGAAGGTG
>CANPZS010000012.1 GCA_947588835.1 uncultured Bacteroidales bacterium
CGCTGAGGCTATGGTCCAGCTGGCCTGCGTCCAGATTATGCTTAACAGATTTTTTGTATAATTTCAAAACAGCTTCTTATTCCAAAGTGAATTGGAGGCAGAACTTTCAATGTTTGTTTTGACGGGCAGTTGTGCATGGCCACACATTGCTAATTCTGAAGCAGTCTTGAGTATATAATGGATGAAATATCATTGTTTTGACAGTTCATCGTTTTTCGATTCCATATGTTGTCACATTTGCTGCTTATAGTGGATGAATATGGTAACGTGTTTGGCAGAAGAACTGATAAAGTTGCACTTTAGAGCAAATTTCATCATGGTGGCAACGTATGGGTTTGATACTCATGTAGTATAGTGTGTTTTGAAACATCAACGACAGATAACCGTGGTCCTGATTTGATGTTGTATTTCCTTTTGACCTTTCGTTTATGCATTACTCTTTCAGTGCCGACGATAGGCATTATGGTCGCATATGGGTGGAGAGTTGACCCGTCTATGTGTACACATGATGTAATATTCTTCATGTCAAAGGTTTTATGTAACCATCTAAGAGTGGTTTTTAGCCACTTGCCAAATTTGCTCCATTTCCGCAACTTCATTATCTGTTCGTTAATCATAATGATGCTGATTGCCGTACTTTGGTTCTTGTCTCCTTGCGAGATACAGTATGGTCAATATGTGGTCATAATGCTATGTTAGATTGCACAAATTTTTTATTATCGTAAAAAATGTGTTTCCTTTGTATGGAGGATAGAGAAAAAATTGTCCGGCAACGCCGTCAGACAGCCGGTATGATGGTTGTGACAAATATGTAAAAATTATATTAGATGAAAAAGTTATTTTTGAGCGGAATGATGGCCGCAGTTTCGTTTGCCTGCATGGCGCAGTCATTGGACAAAATGCAGTGGTTCAATGAACCGGAGCAATGGAAAATCGAGAACGGCTCGCTTTCGATGAATGTTACGCCCAAAACGGATTACTGGCGTATTTCACATTACGGATTTACCGTTGACGATGCACCGTTCCTGTATACTCTGCGCGGAGGGGAGTTTGAAGTGAAGGTGAAAATCTCGGGCGACTACAAAGCCCGTTTTGACCAGGCGGGACTGATGCTCCGCATCGACCATGAGAACTACATCAAGGCCGGGATCGAGTTCGTGGACGGCAAATACAATCTCAGTACGGTCGTGACCCATCATACGAGCGACTGGAGCATTATACCGCTGGACAGGCCCGTGCCGTTCGTGTGGATAAAGGCGGTGAGGCGGCTGGATGCCGTGGAAATATTCTATTCTTTTGATGACAAGGAATATACGATGATGCGCAACGCATGGCTGCAGGACAATCATCCGGTCATGGTGGGCGTCATGGGCGCCAGTCCTGACGGAAACGGATTCGTGGCCAGGTTTGAAAATTTCTCTGTCAGGCATCTGCCCGATCAGCGCAGGGTGCAGTGGCTGAAGAACAACAGTGAGGACTGACAGGAACTGACGTGGCGGCCGTCGGCGGATACGGCGACGGCCGTCGTTTGGCCATTGATGCCCGGTATGCCTGCGGAAAAAGTTTTTTGGAAAAAATGATGCGTTTTGACAAAAAATGACTATCTTGCCGCGCATTTCCGGAATGGAATGAGAAGAATCTGGATGTGGCGCAGTTGGTAGCGCACTTGGTTAGGGACCAAGAGGTCGAAGGTTCAAGTCCTTTCATCCAGACAAGATTTTAAAGCCCCTTGCAGAGGGGCTTTTTATTCGGCAGGAAGAAATCCTTTCTTCACAAGCAGTTCGGCTATCTGTACTGCATTGGTGGCCGCGCCCTTGCGAAGGTTGTCCGCCACGCACCAGAGGTTCAGGCCGGACTTGACGGAAGTGTCGCGGCGCAGTCTGCCGACGAACACCTCATCCCTGCCCCATGCATAAAGAGGCATAGGATAGACATTCGCTGAAGGGTCATCCTGAAGCACTACTCCCGGTGTCTCCGAAAGTATCCGGCGCACATCCTCCAAAGTGAAGTCCTTTACAAATTCAAGATTCACGGACTCGGAATGTCCTCCCTGCACCGGTACGCGGACAGTGGTGGCCGACACTCCTATAGTGTCGTCGCGGAGTATCTTGTGTGTCTCATCGACCATCTTCATTTCCTCCTTGGTGTATCCTGTCTCAAGGAAAGAGTCTATATGCGGAAGTATGTTTTGGTCTATGGGATACGGATAGACGGCCGGATATTCTCCCCATTTCCTGCCTTCACGTTCAGCCTTCATCTGGTTTACGGCCTTATATCCGGTCCCGGTTACGGACTGGTATGTGGAGACCACTATCCTCTTTATCCCATAGGCCCTGTGGAGCGGGGCAAGCGGCATCAGCATCTGTATTGTAGAGCAGTTGGGATTGGCTATTATATAGTCATCCTCTTCCAGCACATCCCCGTTGATTTCCGGAACGACAAGTTTCTTGGACGCATCCATCCTCCAGCATGAGGAATTGTCAACCACACGGCATCCGACGGCGGCAAACTTCGGGGCCAGTTCACGGGAGACATCCCCGCCGGCGGAAAAGAGGGCAAGGTCGGGACGTGCGGCGATCGCATCTTCCGCACCTACCACGTCATACTCCTTTCCGGCAAAAACAATCTTCCTGCCCACCGACTTTGCCGACGCCACAGGCAGGAGTTCCGTAACATGTATATTCCTCTCTGCGAGGATTTCCAGCATTCTTGTGCCCACCAGCCCGGTGGCGCCCACTACAGCGACTTTCATTTTTCCGTTATTTAGAAGCTACACGCTTTTTTCAGCCGGACAGTTCTGCCATCCTTGTCAAAAAGGATGAAAATCCGGCCAATGGAAATATTATTTCAAGGCTGTCTCAAGGTCATAAATGAGGTCATCGACATTCTCGATGCCCACAGACAGGCGGAGAAGGTTAGGATATACCCCTGCCGCCGCCTGCTCTTCCGGGCTCAACTGCGAGTGCGTCGTTGATGCCGGGTGCACGATGAGGGACTTGGCGTCTCCGACGCTGCCTACATGAAGGATAAGCTCAAGCTTCCCGACAAGGGCTGCCGCGGCATCGAATCCTCCTTTCACGCGGAAAGTCAGGACTCCTCCGAATCCGTTCTTAAGATATTTGCATGCAAGCTTATGATAAGGGCTGCCCGGCAGGCCGGCATAATTCACGCTTTCGACACTATGATGCCTTTCCAGGAACTCTGCCACAGCCAGCGCATTTGCACAGCATCTCTCCGCCCTCAATGAGACTGTCTCGAGCCCCTGGAGCATGAGGAATGAGTTGAACGGCGAAGGGGCTGCACCGATGTTCCGCAGCCCGTCAACCCTTACCCGTCCGGCAAAGGCAGCATTGCCGAACACTTCCCTGTATATCACGCCATGATAGCTCGGCGACGGTGCGGCAAGCAGGGGATATTTTTCCGGAGTCCAGTCAAAGTGCCCGCCGTCCACGACTACGCCGCCGAGAGCGGTCCCGTGGCCGCAGATCCACTTGGTGGCAGAATGTATGGCCACATCGGCGCCCCAGTCTATGGGACGGAACAGGTAGCCGGCTATGCCGAATGTGTTGTCCACAAGGACGCATATCCCTTTCCTATGGGCCATTTCGACTATCGGCTCATAATCCGGGACATTGAATGCCGGATTGCCCAGATTTTCAAGAAAAATCGCCTTGGTGCGGCCGTCAACCAGCTTTTCCAGATCATCGGCATGGTCGCTGTCGGCAAACCTGACCTCTATTCCCATATCCTTCAGTGTAATGGCGAACATTGTGAAAGTACCGCCATAGAGGAAAGGCGACGTGACGATATTGTCCCCGGGGCCGCAGATGTTCGTTATGGAAAGGAACACTGCCGACTGGCCGGAAGCGGTAGCCACGGCGGCCACACCGTTCTCTAATGCGGCCATCCTCTTTTCGAACACCTCGTTGGTGGTATTGGTAATACGCGTATATATGTTGCCTGGCCTTGTCAGCCGGAAAAGATCCGCACCGTACTGTATATCGTCAAATGTATATGCCGTACTCTGATAAATCGGCACTGCCGTCCCTTTTGAGACCGGATCTATTTCCTGGCCCGCCCTTACCTGAAGGGTCTCATATCTGTAATTTCTCTTTTCCATAATATTTATAATTTTACAAGTTAAAAATGTTTGAATTTTGTCAAAAGTCCCTTTATAAAAGTATGTCATTAAGAACGCCGGAAGCGGTCTGCCTGGCCCCGGCCCCCGCACCCTGTATCACCAGAGGGGACGGATAGAAGTCGGTCTCTATTATCGCGGCATTGTCAGTCCCCGAAAGGTTGAACAAAGGGTGTTCCGGCCCGACATTCTGAAGGCCTACGCAGGCCCGGTATCCGAACGGAGAACTGTCGTCCCGGACAAGGGAGGCGATGAAACGCTGTCTCAACCCCCGGGAAGCCGCCTCATTATAGCGTTCTGCAAAGAATTCCTCATTCTCCGCCAGTCGGCGGTATAGCTCATCCTGCCTGCAGGAGAAGAACTCCGGTCCCAGTATCGGACTGATTTCGACATCCTTTTCGTCGAACCCGATGCCTGCCTCGCGCGAAAGAATCAGAAGTTTGCGAAGCACATCCCTTCCGCTGAGGTCAATCCCCGGGTCCGGCTCCGTATATCCGGCATCCTGCGCCCTTCTGACAACTTCAGCGAATGTGCCGCCCTCGCCTCCCCTGTAAGTGCTGAAAATATAGTTGAGGGTACCGGACAGTACGGCCTCTATCCTGTGAATCGTATCCCCGCTGTTGACGCTCCTTGCGATTGACTCGAGAATAGGAAGGGCGGCCCCGACGGTGGTCTCGTATCTGAGTGAGGCCCCATACTCCAAGGCGGCATCCTTCAATATGCAATATTGCCTGTATGGCGAGGAAAATGTGATCTTGTTGCAGGCCACTACGGAATAGCCCCTCTTGAAAAGATTCATGTACTTGTATGCGATGTCTGAACTTGCCGTACAGTCGACAAAGATTGAATTTTCAAGAGAAATCTTCGCAAGTGCCTCGAAATAAGCCTCATTAATGGCGCAGTTTCCTTCGCGGAGAAGATTTTCGGCGTTTTCCGGATCAATGCCGTCAGTGTCTATCACGTACTTTCTGCTGTTGGAAAGTCCCACAAGATGCAGCCTCTTGCCTGTCCTTTCAGCTATCCTGTCGCTCTGTTCGGAAATGATTTTCACAAGGGATTTCCCGACTGTTCCGAAGCCTGCGACAAAAAGGTTGATGTCCTTTACGGCAGTCTTTTCAAAGAATTCATTATGGATATGCCTGATGGCTGAATCCACATCCACGGACTTTACTATAATAGAAATGTTTCTTTCAGAAGAACCCTGCGCGATGGCCCTGACCGGGACGCTGTGGCGGGCAAGGACGGCGAGCATGCGGCCGGTGGCACCGTTCTGGCTCAATATGTCATCCCCTACAAGGCAGACTATGGAGAATCCCTTCTCCACCTTGAGCGGGTTGAGCTTTCCGAGTGAAATCTCATATGCGAAGCATTTGTCGGCAGCCCTTTTTGCCTTGTCGGCATCCTGTTCGGAAACGGCAATGCACATAGTGTGCACTGATGAGGCCTGGGTTATCAGTATTATATTGATGTCATTCTGGCTCAAAGTCTCGAAAAGCCTGCTTGAAAAGCCCGGGATGCCCACCATTCCGCTGCCTTCCAGCGAAAGGAGGGCGATATTGTCGGAATTGGATATTCCGATGAGCTTGTCCTTGCTGCGCGGAGGGTTCTTCTCTATCAGCGTACCGAAGGCGTCAGGCTCAAAAGTATTCTTGACATAGATCGGTATGCCTCCCGACACGACCGGCTGTATTGTAGGAGGATATATAACCTTCGCACCGAAATGCGACAATTCCTGCGCCGCCCTGTAGGATATGTTGCGTATAGGCCTTGCCGACGGCACCTGCTTCGGATTGGCGGTCATCATGCCCGGGACGTCCGTCCATATCTGAAGTTCCCTTGCATCGCTTCCCACGGCACAGATGGACGCGGTATAGTCGGAGCCGCCGCGTCCCAGGGTGACGGTACGCCCGTACTGGTCAGAGGCGATAAATCCCGGAAGCACGAACAGCGAGATGATAGGATTCGATTCCAGCATCTCACGGATATTGGCATTTGTCTTCTGCATATCCACCACGTTCCTCCCTTCGATACGCTCCGTACGGATTATCCTGCGAGAATCTACCCATCTCACGGATATCCCGACGGAGGCAAGCTTTGTGGCTATTATTCTTGTGGACCACAGCTCCCCGAAGCTCTGGATGGCATCCAGGCTGGTCTCGCTGAGTTCGCCCAGAAGACACACGCCCTGAGCGATACCGCGGAGGGACTCGAACTCCGAATCGCAGATTTCTATCGACTCATCGTGCTTTTCTATGGGGAGGAGTTCACGGATGATTTCATGATGCCTTCTCTGAAGCCCGTCAATCAGTTCCCGGTAGGATTCATCCTTTTCCGCAGCCAGATTTCCTATCCTTATCAGAGTGTCCGTACACCCGCTGATGGCCGAACATACCAGTATGGTCCTGTCCCTCTCCGCCGCCTTGTACACTATGTCAGTAACCCTTGACATATTTGCCGCGTCAGCGACTGAAGTACCCCCGAATTTCAATACCTGCATATCTGTATAATTTATTTGTTCTCAATATTATGTTCAGTGCCGTCAATCTCTTTCAGAAGAGGCCCCACAATTTCTTCAAGCTGGCCGTATTCGAGCAGGAAGCCGTCATGCCCGAATGCCGATGTGATTTCATGATATTCCGCCCCGGGAATATTCCCCGCGATGAATTTCTGTTCATCCACAGGGAAAAGCCGGTCGCTGTCTATCCCGACGACGGTACACGAGGCTTTTATCCCTGACAGTGCGGCGCGGACTCCGCCTCTGCCCCTTCCGATATTGTGCGAGTCTACGGAATTGGCAAGATAGTAATATGAATAGGCATCGAACCTGTCCGCAAGTTTCTTTCCCTGATATCGCTGATATGATGCGGCACGGCCTGCCCAGAGAGTATCCGTGTCCTGTTCGGACTGCGTAAGGCCATATCCCTCATATGTCCTGTAGGAAATCAGCGCAATGGACCTGGCGCATTTCAGACCGGCTTCCCCGCCCTTGAGGCTTCTGCATTCCCGGAATGTCGGATCCGCCTCAAGAGCCATCCTCTGCGACTCGTTGAAGGCAGTCAGCCATGGGGTCACACGGGCGTTGCATGCTATGAGCACCGCCCTTGAAATCACGTCCGGCTCCATTATGCACCACTCAAGGGCCTGGAAACCTCCGATGGAACCTCCTATCATAAGGTCTATCCGCCCTATGCCGAGATGTTTCCTGACCAGAATGTTTGCATTGACAATATCACGGACAGTTATTTTCGGGAAGTCAAAATAATATGGGCGACCGATCTCATGACACACGGAAGACGGTCCGGACGAGCCGTATGCCGAGCCCGGCATATTGACGCACACCACAAAATACCAGTCAGTGTCAATGGGCTTCCCTCTGCCCACAAATTCCGGCCACCAGTCAGACGGGTCCGAATTGGCTGTAAGCGCATGGCATATCCACACTACTTTCCTGCCGTCACCTACGGTCCGGTCCCTGTCTGAAGTATGGTAGACGACATGCAGGCCCTCTATAATCCCGCCTGCCTCGAAGGTAAATTTTCCCTTATGTATATATTCGCTCCTTTTCATTTTTCCGGATATTATATTCTGAAAACGGGATACCCGGCCACAAATGCACCGCACAATAAAAGCACGCGGACACACAAGCCCCAGGCCCAATCCCGTATTATGTTTTGCTGATTCTGTCTGTCAGACCGCCCCGTGCGCATCGCGCGTCACCGCCGGGCCAAAAGAAAAGCCATGCATCTTAGCGATGCATTCGCATGGACATCATTGATATGAAAGACGATTTCTTCATAACCGCCGCAAAGCTATCAAAATTTCCGTTAAAATGCAATATCCCGTAATTCATATGCAGGCAGGAGAGCCTTTAATCGGTTTGTTCGCCCATCCTGTTGTGCAAGTCCATCCGTTCGTGCGGATCGAACCCTTCGGCGACACCGCTTTCAAGGCCTTCGCCGATTGCAGCTTTGAGTGCCGCAATCTGCTCCTCGTTCTCCTCCAACAAACAAACTTTCCACCGAAAAAAAATCATCGGACGACTGGCTGAATAAATTTTGGTGACGCCATGTAAATTCATGGCCTGGATGGTATTATTCTTGAACTTTCAAAATGCTGATGCCATCACTGTTATTCAGATTCTTATTTAATTTTCTCATGCCCTTCCCGAAATTGAATGAATATGTAACTCCTAAAACAAACATTACTTTGTTGTCTTTTATATATACACTTGTTTTGCTTGGATTTACTTTTGAAAGGTTCTCCTCGCTCCACTCCCAGCCATTCTTTGCAAAAGGATATTTTACGGCGGCAAGCAATTCTAAATTTTTATGCTGATAACCCAATGAAATTTGCGAATTGTTTTCTCCATAATCTATGGTCTGTGCCTGTAGGCTTTTCTTGGGTTTCACATAATAAGCGGACAAAGTCCAACTTTTCCAATATATTTGTGCCGAGAAATCCCAATATAAATCATCTAACCGGTGCCTATAATCCTGCCCCTTTGACTCGTATGAATCATAGCCGATGGTAGAATACAAATTGACGTGATTAAAGATCCTTAAATATGTCCACTTATATTCAATGTTAAAATGATTGTCCCCTATGGCATTCTGAGGTCGGGACATAAAACAGGTTCCGTCCAATGGCTGAACATCTATATAAATAGTGTTCGCTCTATGTTGATATCCCGACGTAAGGGTTGAATTGAAGTTCCCTTTTTGGTAATTCACATACAATCTTGTCCCGACAGTGTGCGCTGCTTTCAGGTCAGGATTTCCCGTTATCTTCATAATTTCATCATATGTCTGTGTCACATTGCTTAATTGTGACAAACTCGGAAGATGGGGAGTATAGAATGACGATAATCTTATATCAAAGTTATCGTTTGCGGAATACATTATGGATAGATTGGAATGGTTTTTAATATAAGTTTTATTGTCGGTATCGTTTTTTACGGAATTCAATTTTATGCCGGTACCTAAATTATACGAGAACTTATTGAATCTGCCGGATACGCTTCCATAAAGATAGTTGTTGTTTTCTGATAAGTTCTCCTCCTCCGTAAAATGCTTATTGTATTGATTCTTTAAAGAACTGATCATGTTTTGAAACCCCAAATTTAAATTGACCCTTTCAAAACTTTTCTTATAATTTATTTCTGATATCAGAGATATTTTAGAATTGTCTATAGTATTGGCAAGCTCTTGATCATAATTTTCAGAATGATCCTTCAAATCCCTATGATAATTGCTGTTCTGATATGTGCCGACCATATTGATTTCCAACGATTGGCCGTTTTTGAACATGCGCTTGAAATATAGGTCAAGAGCCGGAATGTAAGAATCAAATTCAGACTTGCTTTCTCTGAAATAAGCCAAGTCCTTATGCGATTCGGTCATGTCACCATTTATAGAGGTATGCTGTTTGCCTAAGTCATTCCGTAATGTCGCACTGAACATTGTGGATGGATTATGCTGGTAAGTATAGCTAAGATATATTCCTTGGTTAAAGTAACCGAAAGGAGAATCCGCTCCGGCAAATTTTCTATGTAACTCAAATTCAGGCGTTAAATATTCTTCTGTCTTATCTGTCCATCTATGAGTATAGTCTCTCCAATTATTGAAATAATTTATCGAGACTTCTGATTTCGACCAATTATATGCAAAATACAAATCTGTATTCAAAAATCCTGTCTGTGGCGAGCCTAAAACATTTCCCCAAAAATTGCCGCCGTTTTCTTTCGTTTTCAATATGACATTGATGACTCCGCCTGCATTCTTATCCATATGGCGTATGGATGGAGAATCTTCATATTCTATTCTGGCTATATTTTTAGGATTTATGGCATTGAATTCATGCATTGTTTTTACGATGCCGTTTATCATATATATAGGCTGACTGCCATTGATATTGACCTTCTGTTCAATTGCATCAACATATAAGCCGGGGAGATTCAAATTTTGCAGCAAGCTCAATGATGAACTTGAGACTTTCCGTTGAATCTCCGAAGGATAAATTATCGATTTGTCAACTTTATGAATCATATTGTCCGCCGTGACCACTGCTTCGTCAAGTATCTGGTTGTTCGCTTCCAGAAACACGTCGCCTATGTTTATGTTTTCAGAGAAGCCTTTCACTTGAATCTGTTCAGTTAAGAAACCGACGGACGAGACGGCGAGGCTTATTTGATCCTGTTTGCCTACATTTAATGTAAATACGCCGTCAGAACCTGAAACGCCTCCTTTAATTGATTTTGGCTCCAAGTCTTCAATGAGAATGGTCGCACCCGGTATGGGCAATGAATCGACAGCCGACAACACCCTGCCGGATATACTCTGACCAAATAATTGAACGGAGCATAAAGATACTGTTATGCAAAGTAATGATGATGTTGTTGTTTTTAAATATTGCTTGTCCATCGTCCGGGATTTTTTCGACACAAAAATATGGATAAACCAAATTTCCCCATATACACAAAAGTGTATTTCGAAACTTGCTGCCACAACAATTACACTTTTGTGTAACCAAAACGCCTTCTTTGCAGAATTTTAATTATCTTTATGCCTGCAAAAATAAAAGACAGCGATGGAAACGATATTAATGTCGGTGACTTTTTTTCATTATTGAACTCAGTAGAGTGCATAAATGAATCAGACTATGCAAAAGTGGATTTGCTCGTTGAAGCGGCTAAAGCTTTTGAACGTAGCACTTATCAATGTGTTTATATAATCGATTATCACAAACAGGATTTTCTGTATGTCTCAAACAACATAGCGAGACTTTGTGGTGAGGATGCTCAGAAAATAAAGGATTTTGGCTATAGATTTTATATCGATTATGTTCCTGATGATGATTTAAAAATGCTATTGGAAATAAATAACAGCGGATTCAAGTTATTTGAAACGTTTCCGATAGGAGAACGGACCGAATATATGATATCTTATGATTTCCATATTAAAAAAAACAAACGTAAAAGATTGATAAACCACAAACTTACCCCATTAGTCCTGACGGATAGCGGGAAGATGTGGTTGGCAATATGTACGATAAGCCTTGCCTCAGGGACCAAATCAGGGAACGTAATTATGAAAAAACCCGGTGCGCCGGTCTTTTATGAATATTGCCTTGATTCACACAAGTGGATCGAAAAGCAGGAGATTCCATTGTCTGATACGGAAAGGGAAGTCTTATATTTATCGGCACAGGGATATACCATGAACGATATCGCCGACAATATTTACAAATCTGTTGATACGGTTAAAGCCTGCAAACGCAATATATTCCAGAAAATGAATGTTAAGAATATCGCGGAGGCATTGATGTACGCCCAAAACCATCAACTCATATAATAATTATGCGGGGTCACATCGCAATGAAGAAAAATAGAATTTTGGGAAGTATTTTACTTCTTTGCCGGTTATGATACCAAACATCGCGTTGACACAATGACCTGCGACAATCCAGGATGCAACGGATAATTGTGGCGGAGGCAACTGTTTTTTCTCTCTTTTGTATGAACAGATGACTTTGTCAAGCCATCTGTTCGGCATATTCCAGAAGGTACAATATCTGGCGACAAATTCTGCCATTTTTAACTCAAATCCTTCATATTCAGTTGATAGCTCGGATAATTTATATCCACCCGGCTTTACAATCGTAAGGAATGCTCCCCAACCAAAATTGTATGGATGAAGAACCGGTATTTTCTTGTCAGAACACAATTCATCAAACACAAAAGGTATGTCACTTTTGAAGTCAAGAGCATTGATGGCGACAGTGATACCATCAAGTAAGCCTAAAACATTATCGTTATCTATAAATACATTATAATATTTGATTTTTGCCTGCGGATTAATCTTTAACAGTCTTTTTGCAAGACATTCTGCTTTGGGTCTGCCAATATCACCTTTAACATAATTCTGGCGATTAAGATTGCTGAGTTCAACTTTGTCTCCGTCAACAATGACAATATCTTCAAACCCCATACGCAATGCACATTCAGCGATAACACTGCCAATGCCGGCACCTCCTATCAAAATACGGACGTTTTGAATCTTTTCTTGTTCTTCGTCACTAATATAAATCCTATTTCGGCTATATCTATTCATATTTTTTTTATTTGCGACAAAGATATCCAATATGGATTAAAGAGACATTACACAAAAGTGTATTTTGAATACGATACTTTAACATTTACCCTTTTGTGTGTTTATAACTTTATTCAGCAATCTATGCCGCCGGACGGCCGGGCGCGACGGCGGACATTGTCCGTCTCCGCGCCTTTGCCGATGCCTGATCAGACATTGCACTGGGCCGTCATGGGTTCGTTGCCGTCAATGATGGATATCCCGCTTGCCACTATCTCGAAGCCGATCTTTTCGGTCCCGTCTGCCGCGGTGTATTTCGAACTGTTTATTCTTCCCGTCACGTATACTCCCATCCCTTTGTCGAGAAGATTCAGGTCCGGCATATTCTTCCCCGGCCACGCCACTATGTTGTGCCATGACGTTTCGATGACGGGAGAGCCGTCCTTTGCCCGGTAGACATAGTTGGTGGCAAGTGAAAAGCGCGTGGTCTCGGTCTCTCCGTTTTTGGTGCGGCGTACGCTGCCTATGTTTCCTCGCAGCTCCACCCTGTTCAATTGTGTTGTTTTTTCTTTGCACATAGTTTAATCCGTGCCCGTTTTATCCTTTCGCTTCAAGGGCGGGCGTCGGTGCAAAGTAAGGGCCGGCGCATGACAGGGACAAGCATGTCCGTGCGGCGGGATGACTTTTTTATGTTTGTGTATGCTTTTTTATGTTTTCGTACGTAAACGATGAAGAAAAAAGTATGGACGGGAATTTTTTCTTTATATAAGAAAAGCTGCGGCACCGAAAGAAACGGAAAAAACTTTATTCGCCTATTGAAAATGAGCCGTCGATTGGCCATATTGTCCCGCAAAACCGAAAACTATGGAATATAAACGTACGGAAAGAAAGGCGAGCTGCCTTGAATGCGGCCATGAATTTTACGGCAGGCCTGACAGGAAATTCTGTTCACAGACATGCAAAAACCATTATCACAATAGAAAGAGCCACTCGGTGCGCGCGGTCCGCGTCAGGATCCTCAATGCGCTTGAAAAGAACTACGCCATTTTGGAAAAGCTGCTGCGGCTGGATATACATTCGCTTGACATCCAAGATCTTGCCCAGATGGGGTTTAGGCCTGATTATTTCACCTCTTTCAGGAAAGTGGGAAAGCATTGCGAATGCCGCTGCTTCGACATAAGGTATTTCCGCATGCCTGCAAGGATATGCAGGATAGAGCGGACGGTTTCGGCGCTGTCCTCAGGTGTCGGCTCCGGGACGGCCGATGCCTCCGGCAGAAAATGAAAAAGGCTCTTGCCTCCGCTCGGGAAACAGGAGCCTTTTTCTTCCGTCCGCAGTGCCGGGACGGCGATATTGCCTTGCTAAGACGCTGGGACGGGGTCCGGCAGCGTCACATGGAAAAATTCGTTGTCCGTGTGTTCTTTGTAGATATAACCCACCAACCTTGCCACCACGTCGGGATGTTCCGCAGCTACATCGTTAGTTTCGCCTATGTCCTCGGCCAGATTGTAAAGGCGTGGCTCTCCCTTGACTACGACGAGTTTCCAGTCGCCTTCACGCACTCCTATCTGGTCCGTTTCGTGGAATTCCCAATAGAGGTAGTCGTGTGATTTCTGCTTTTTGCCGAGCAGGGCGGGCAGGAACGATATGCCGTCGAAGTAGTCGGGCCCTTCAATATTCTTGTTGCCGTATTCGGCATTCAGGTTCTTGACGCCCACTATTTCTCCGAGAGTGGGCATCACATCGTAGAATGCGATCTGGTGGTCGTTGGTCACGCCTGGAGCTACGTGGCCTTTCCAGTAGACTATGAACGGAATGCGTATGCCGCCTTCGTAGCACTGGCGCTTGAGTCCGCGGAGCTTTCCGTCGCGGCCGAAGAATGTGGGATCGGCTCCGCCCTCCTCATGGGGACCGTTGTCGCTCGTGAATACGACTATGGTGTTGTCCTCCAAGCCTTTTTCGCGCAATTTGTCCATTATTTCCCCCACATATGCGTCAAGACGGGTGATCATGGCCGCGAACTGTGCATGGACGTTGGAGGTGGCGTTGTATCTCGAGCCCTCCTGGCCGCCCCAGTTCTTGTCATCCGTGAATTTCTCTTTGTACGCCAGCAGGATGGAGTCTTCGGGCTGATACAGTTCGGCGTGGGGGAGGGTATAGGTGAGGAACGCGGCGAAAGGCTTGTCTCTGTCCTGCGAGTCTATCCATTCGAGAGCCTTCCTGTGGATGAGGTCGGCCGAATATTGCGTGCGTCTGCGGTAGTCGTCCCCGAACATCGGGTATCCGATATTGTCTTCGAGCGGCACCCTCACTACGGCGGTGTCGCCTTCCGCAGGGTCGTATCTGTTGAGGAAGTTGGGGTAGTACAAGTGCGCCTGGAACTGGCAGATGTAGCCGTAGAAATTGTCGATTCCCCTCTTGTCGGGGGTGGAAACGGAACCTTCGTAGCCGCCGGCCCATTTGCCGAACAGGCCTGTCGTATATCCGTGGTCTTTCAGTATTTCGGGGATGATCACATGCTCCGGATCATAAGGGTGCTGTCCTACTACGGAAAAGTCTTGGTTGATGCCGTATTGTACGAGCGGAGAATTGCCCCAATACTCTTTGTTGCCCCTTACGGCCGTGTGTCCGGTATGCTGGCCAGTCATGAGGGATGCGCGGGACGGAGCGCTCACCGGGCTGCCGGCATAGGCCTGGGTGAACCGCATCCCGTGCGAAGCGAGGCTGTCGATATGCGGCGTGGAAATGTACGGCTGGCCATAGCAGCCGAGGTCGCCGTAGCCCATGTCGTCGCACATTATGAAAACGATGTTGGGCGTCTTGTGTTCGGCCTGGACGGTGCCGCAGGCGGTTGCGCAGAGGGCTCCTATCGAGGCCGCTCCGAGCGTAAGACCTGTCTTATTCATGGATTGCGGTTTTATGCGTTTCGGGTTCTTTGAACAGTATCATGAACAATATGGCTATCACGAGGGCGTAGCCGGCGAATATATACCATGCCGTACTCCAGCTGCCGGGCTGTCCTGCCGCGACGGGGCCGTATACGAAGTGGTTCACCACCTGCTGTGCTCCGAGAGTGCCTATGGTGGCTCCCAGGCCGTTGGTCATCAGCATGAAAAGTCCCTGCGCGCTTGAACGGATTCCCTCGCCCGTGCGTTTGTTCACATATAGCGAGCCGGAAATGTTGAAGAAATCGAACGCCATGCCGTATACAAGCATCGAAAGTACGAACATCCATACTCCAGGACCGGGATTGCCGGCTCCGAAAAGGCCGAACCGCAGCACCCAGCAGAACATGGATATGAGCATTACCCGTTTGATGCCGAATTTCTTCAGGAAGAACGGAATGAACAATATGCATACGGTTTCGGAGCATTGCGAAATGGAAATGAGGGCATTGGCGTTCCTGGCGCCCCATGAGGCGGACAGGGCCGGATCCGGGCTGTCCGTGAAGCTGGTTATGAACGTGTTGGCGAAGCCGTTGGTAATCTGGAGCGCGGCGCCGAGCAGCATGGAGAATATGAAGAATATGGCCATCTGACGGTCTTTGAAGAGGGTGAAGGCCTTGAGCCCGAGCGCATCGATCAGCCCCTGCCCGTCCTCTTTCTTCTTGAAGGGGATGTTCGGCAGCGTGAACGCATAGATGCAGAGGACTATGCCGAGTATGCCGGATGTGAGGAACTGATGATATGTGTGCTGGAACTGCACGCCGCTTCCGTCACGCATGAAGTTGACGAAAAGCATGCTGCATATGAAACCTATTGTGCCGAATACCCTGATAGGGGGGAAGTCCTTTTCCGGGTCCATGCCCTTGCTCTCCAGGATGGAATATGCCACGGAATTGGAAATGGCTATCGTCGGCATGTAAAACGCCACGCTCAGGCCGTAGAGAGTGAACAAGGTGCCGAAATTTACGTGTCCGGCCGCGCTCATGGCATAGTAGAACACCCCGATCATGAAAATGCCGGCGAGACCGTGGCACATGCTGAGCACCTTTTGTGCGGGCATCACCTTGTCCGCGAGAATGCCCATCAGCGCCGGCATGAAAATGGATACTATGCCCTGCATGGCAAAGAAAATGCCGATCTTAGTGGCAAGTCCGGCATTTGCGAGATAGCTGCCCATCGATGTCAGATAGGCCCCCCAGATCGCGTACTGAAGGAAGTTCATCACGATCAGCCTGAGGGTTGTTTCAGATTTTTTCATATCTTGAGAGTTGTGATTGTCCAAGCGGTCTCCAAAGATACGATTTTTATATTTATTTTCCTTTTTTAATGCGCCGATATGTTATCCGATGATGTATTTCCCTATTTTAGGAATGCGCTGCAGCAATATCGCGATCACGGATACGCATACGAATGAGCATACGGCCGATAGAAGGATTTCCACGGGCGTGGTCCACGGGCCAAGGCATCCTGCGGCGCCGGTGCCGAGCCAGCTGCGGAACGCCGCGCTGATGAGCCCGAGAACGAGCAGATGGCACAGATACATCCCGTAGCTCGCGCGGGAGACGGGGAGGATGATCCGGCGATAAAAGCGATTGTCCGCCGTTATCTTGCGCAGCAGTAGAATCCATGCTATGGCCATGAGGGCCACTCCGACGGTATCGTTGCACCAAGTGGTCTCCCACCATACGGCTTTTTCCACGAGCCCTTCGACGGGGAACTGGCCGCCGCCCGTCGCGAGCGCCCTGCGGATGAATCCGTAGAATGAAATCGCGAATCCTGCCGCGAAGCACGGAACGGCCGTCAAAAGAGTCTTTTTCCACGACAGTTCTCCGACGAACTTGCGGAAATAGAGGCCGAGCAGCAGGTATCCGATGAATCCGCTGAAATAATAGAAGGTGCCGTAGGCGTTCCAGCTGGCTTCGCCCCAAAGCGGGTAAAGCGCCTGGCGGGGCAGGCCGGACGGGCCGTAAATCACGGTAGGAGGCACGCCTGCCGCCCAGTCGCGGATGAGGGGGATCAAGGTTGTAAGGAGCCACAGCCCCAGATAGAAGCGCAGCTCCTTTTTGCCGACCTTTTCCGCCCAGGGGGAGAGCAGAGGCATCAGCAGGTAGATGCCTATGAGCATGTAGACGTACCAGAGATGTCCTGCGGCATAGTTGAAATTGAAAATCAGGTCCTTGAAATTCTCGACCGGCCGGCCGTAGACCAACGCATAAACGATGGTCCACAGCAGGAACGGAACCAGCACCCTGACCGCCCTGCGCCGGAAAAATTCTGCGGTGCCGTATTTCAGCGGAAACTGCAGATAGCTCGACATGATAATGAACAGGGGTACGCATGCCCTTACGAAAGAGTCGAAGAACGAGGCCCAGAGCATATCCGTCCGGGTAAGCAGCAGCGAGCCTTCGCCTCCGAGGTAGAAAGGTTCGGTGCAATGCACCGTCATAACCATGAAACATGCTATTACCCGCACCCAGTCGAGCCATATCTCACGCTTCGCCGGCTGAAGCAGAACAGTATTTGTCATTGTCGTATGTTTTTAAAGCCTATGCCGCGAATTTCGCAAAAGAAAAGGTCTTTGAATTTGACCTGCGTCAAAAAAGTTCTTTCAGGAGCGTATGCGGCTGAGAGTCGAGGGATCCATGCCCAGATATGAAGCTATGTCGCCGAGCGGAGCCCTTGAACAGATTTCAGGGAACTGCGCCCTGAACATCTCGTACCGTCTTTCTGCCGGCATTGTAAGCCGCTCCATGTGCGAACGGTGCAGCCTGCGGTATTCGTTCTGATGTATCAGCCGTCCCCAGTTGCACAGTTCAATGTTTTCCCTGAACAGCGCTTCAAGGTCGGCAAGCGGTATCCTCCACGCCTCGACTGCCTCCACGGCCTGTGCGAATTCTTCGCTTTTCCTGCCGTAATACAGTTCGTCCATGCTGAATATGAGCCCGCCCTCGGTCGAGAAGGAAGTTACCGTTTCCTTGCCGTCGTACAGCCAGAAATGGCGTATAAGCCCCTTTTCCACCAGCCAGGCGTAACGGGAATACACACCGGCGCGCAGAATCATGTCCTTTTTTGCGAAGCTGCATTCTTCAAGCCGCGCGGCCATGAGCGCAACGCTCCCGTCGCTTATCGGACATATTTTCCGCATCGATTTCAAAAACAAACTTTCCGTAAATCCGATCATCCCGCAGTTCCGTTATTTTTTCTAGGACGGCGGCAAATCTACGGTTTTTTCATCAATTCTGCCTATATTTGACGGATTAAATGGAATTCACGTGTTTGATTTCGTAAAAACGTCAGTCGACAGCCGGTCATCGGCCCGCGCCGGGATTCTCTCCACCGATCATGGAGAGATTCATACCCCCGTTTTCATGCCGGTGGGTACCGTCGGCTCGGTCAAGGGCGTGTACCATAGAGATCTGAAAGATGACATAGGAGCCGAAATAATCCTCGGCAACACTTATCATCTCTATCTCCGTCCGGGCCCGGACATCCTGAAGGCGGCCGGCGGACTGCACCGATTCGAGGGATGGGACAGGCCCATATTGACGGACAGCGGAGGCTTCCAGGTGTTTTCCCTGAGTCCTATACGCAGGCTGACTCCGGACGGCTGCACGTTCGCCTCGCACATAGACGGCTCACGCCATACCTTCACTCCGGAAAACAATGTGGACATTCAGAGAATCATAGGCGCCGACATAATGATGGCCCTCGACGAATGCTGCCCCGGCGATGCGGACGAAAAATATGCGCGCAAGTCGCTCAGGCTCACCCAAGGCTGGCTGGAGCGCTATGTACGGCGCTACGAAGAGACCGAACCTCTGTACGGGCATTATCAGGCCATGTTTCCCATCGTGCAGGGATGCGTCTATCCGGACCTGCGCAGGGCCGCCGCCGAACACGCCTTGCGTTACGGGCATGACGGTTTCGCGATAGGGGGGCTCGCGGTCGGGGAACCGGTCGAGAAGATGTACGAGATGCTCGAGATAGTCTGCCCCATGCTTCCGGACGACAAGCCGCGCTACCTGATGGGAGTCGGCACTCCGGCCAATATCCTTGAAGGGATAGCCCGCGGGGTGGACATGTTCGACTGCGTAATGCCCACGCGCAACGGCCGCAACGGAATGCTGTTCACGTGGAACGGCATAATGAACATGCGCAACGCCAAGTGGGCGGACGATTTTTCGCCCATAGATCCGGAGGGAACTTCTTTCGTGGACAAGGCTTACAGCAAGGCCTACCTCAGGCACCTGTTCGTATCCGGAGAGATGTTCGCCGCCATGATAGCGAGCGAGCACAATCTGGCCTTTTACCTTGATCTCGTGCGTACGGCGCGCAGGCATATAGAGGCGGGGGATTTCACGGCATGGAAAAACGCGGCCGTCAAAAGGATAATGCAGAGAATATGAAAGGATTGAAAAAACTGGATTATTACATAATGAAGAAGTTCATTCTGACCTTCTTCGCTGCGATCCTGCTGATCATCGGCATTGTGATAATCATCGACATAAGCGAAAAAATAGGAGATTTCGTCGCAAAGGAGGCCCCGATCCATGCCATAATATTCGATTATTATCTCAATTTCATACCGTATTTCATGAACATGTACAGTCCTTTGTTCGTGTTCATTACGGTTATTTTCTTTACCTCGCGCATGGCTGTCGATTCGGAGATAGTGGCCATACTTTCGTGCGGCGTCAGCTACCATCGCCTGATGGTCCCTTATCTTTTGTCCGCGCTGCTCATAGCATCCCTGTCGTTGGGGCTGAGCCTTTGGGTGATACCGCATTCCAACGAGGTGAGACTCGAATTCGAGAACCAATACGTGAAGCGGCGTTCCGGCGCTGCCGGCCGCAATATCCATTATAAACTGAGCGACAACAAGTTCGTCTATGTCGAATCTTTCAGCGTCTGGAACAATACCGCCTACGGCTTTTCCCTTGAGACCGTGGAGAACGACCGCATGCTGAGCAAGATTTCCGCCGAATCCGCCGTGTGGGACAGCCTGTCCGGTTCGTGGCGGCTGAAGAATTATTTCATCCGCGAGTACGGCGACGGCCTGTACGACAGGGTGACGCAGGGGAGCCAGATAGATACAGTGCTGGAACTGAGCGTGGAAGACTTCCGCCGTAGCAGGAACACTGTGGAGGAACTGCCGCAGAAGGAGCTCAACGCGCTTATAAAGGTGCAGAAAGGACGTGGCGACGCCAACGTGATGTATGCCCAGATAGAGCTGCACACGCGTTTCGCTCTGCCGTTTTCCGCGTTCATACTCACAATCATAGGCGTAGCCCTTTCTTCCCGGAAACGGCGTGGCGGCACGGGATGGAACATAGGCATAGGCATCGCGCTTGGCTTTTCGTACATTTTGTTCCTGCGTTTCAGCCAGATGTTCGTCTATACCGGATTTCTGCCGCCGGGGATAGCCCTTTGGCTGCCCAACGTCATTTTCGCGATGATAGCTGTCGTCATATACAGACTTGCTCCTAAATAATGAAGAAATGAAAGTAAAGATAGTGAACCGTTCGGCCTTTCCTCCGCCGTCTTATGCGACCGCGCTTTCGGCGGGGATGGATCTGAAAGCCGACATAGCTGAGCCGATGACGGTGGCCCCTCTTTGCAGGATAACCGTGCCTACCGGCATTTTCATCGAATTGCCCGCAGGATATGAAGCCCAGATAAGGCCGAGAAGCGGTCTCGCAGCCGGGCACGGGATCACCGTGCTCAACGCTCCTGGCACCATAGACGCCGACTATCGCGGCGAGATAAAGGTGCTGCTCGTGAATCTGTCGGATACTGAATTCACCGTGAATCCGGGCGAAAGGATTGCCCAGATGGTGGTGGCGAAGCATGAGAAAGTGGAATGGGAGCTCGTTTCGGATCTCGGACAGTCCGGGCGTGGAACGGGAGGGTTCGGAAGTACGGGCATTTGAAAATTATGGCCATGAATACACGTGAATTGTATGATATTTTCCTTTCCTGCGGCGGAAAGGTTTCCATTGACAGCCGCAACATCTCCGTCGGAGAATTGTTTTTCGCATTGAAAGGAGAGAATTTCGACGGCAACGCCTATGCGCGGGAAGCTCTCGAAAAAGGAGCCTGCATGGCTGTGGTGGACGCGGATTCGGACGCCGCGCGTTCCGGCGACCCGAGGATGGCGGTTGTCGGCGACACTCTTTCGGCCTTGAAGGAACTGGCCGCATGGCACAGGGAACATGTGCGTCCCGACGGGAAACGGCTGCCCGTGATAGGCCTGACCGGCACCAACGGCAAGACTACCACCAAAGAACTTATCCGTACAGTGCTGTCCGTGAAATATAATGTGACGGCGACCGAGGGCAATCTGAACAACGAGATAGGCGTGCCGCTGTCCGTGCTGAAAATCAATTCCGAAACGGATGTGGCGGTCATCGAGATGGGGGCCAGCCATCCGGAGGACATTACCTCCCTCGTTGCCGTCAGCCGGCCTGACTACGGTCTGATAACCAACGTGGGCAAAGGACATCTGCTCGGTTTCGGCAGTTATGAGGGGGTGAAGCTCGCAAAGGGTCGGCTCTACGATTATCTGGCGGCCAATGGAGGCGTCGCGTTCGTCAACGCCGATGATCCGGTCTTGCAGGAGATGGCTTCCGTGCGCGGCGTCGATACTGTCGGATACGGTCTCGGCCATTCCGGCGGAAAGGTGCTCCCTTCCTCCGCCGAACATCCGTTCCTGAGGATATCCATCCGGGATTTCGTCGTGGAGACACAGCTCGTGGGGGCGTACAATGCCGCCAATGTCATGGCGGCGCTGGCCATCGGCCGGCATTTCGGAATAAGCATGGAAGACGCTGCCGCGGCCGTGGCCGCATACCGTCCTACGCTGCATCGTTCGCAGATTGTCGTCACGGGACGGAATACGGTGATAGGGGATTATTACAACGCCAATCCTTCAAGCATGGCCGCGGCGCTCGACAATCTCGCATTGACGGATGCTTCGTGCAAGGCCGCCCTGCTCGGAGAAATGCGCGAGCTCGGCACAGAGTCTTTCCCCGAACACGTGGCCGTGGTGCGCCGGTTGCTTTCAATGGATCTGAAGCTCGTGTGCCTTGTGGGTGAAGAATTCCGCAATGCCCTTGGGAACGGCGGTCTCGCCGGAGGCGTTCCGGAAAATGTGCATTGTTTCGGTACGTCGGAAGAACTTGCCGCCTGGCTGCATGCGCATCCGCTCGATGGCTGCACCGCGCTTGTAAAAGGTTCGAGGGGCGTCCGCATGGAAAACGTGATGCCCGAATTATAATCTGAAGGCTGTGTCATATAAATGGATGATATAGATAGTAGAAAGAATGGAAGATAATTGCTTGATAATATTGACAAAATTCATACAACTGAAATGGGAGTTGATAGAATTAGAAGAAACCTAAAAATAGATACAGTAGATGTTGTTGGGTATTGCAAAAATAAGGTGTTGGATAAAAATTGCAATATATACAAATACAGCGACAATAGATACAGACTACATTTTGGACAAAATAAAGAGGAAAATTGTGTCAAAAAGTGAAACAATTAGTATAATTTGGAGCATCTGTACTTTAATGTGACACAGCCAATCTGAAAAAGTCTTTGGCCGTTGCAGGACGCCTGTCCATGAACCTGATGCTTATCCAGCGCGCAAGACATCCCGTCGCAAAGCCTGCGGCCAGTCCGAACGCAGTGCCGACCAGAATGTCCCCGAGGAAATGTTTTCCTACGAATATCCTGCTGACCGCCACGAGCGTGGCCCACATATATATTCCGTATCCGTAAGCAGAATAAGTGTGGCTGCGGTCGTTGCGGAACGCCATGGTGCTGCATATCGCGAATGAAAAGGCATTGGAGGCATGTCCGGAGAAGAAGCAGAAGAATCCGTGTCCCCTGTTTTCAAGCCAGTGCAGTCCGTTGTCTATCATCTCGGCATTGAAACATGGCCTGAGCCTGCCTACGGCATATTTGACGTGATATGATACTTGGTCGCATATCACGAGCGCAGACACAATCGACAGCACCATGACGGCGGCCTTTTTCCATCCGAGCCTCTTTATGAGGAAAAAGAGCACGGCGGCGTATGCCGGTATCCAGACGTATTTGTCAGACATGAAGAGCCAGAAAGCGTCGGTTGGGCCGCTGTGCAGTCCGTTAATGGCCAATGTGGCCGCATTGTCTATGTTTTCTATGCTGCCCGGCATCAGTTGAGAGTTTTCCAAAGCAGGTCCTTAAGTTCTTTGAGTCCGGTGCGACCGACGGATGAAATGAATACGTACGGGACGCCCGCCGGTAGGGCCGCTTCTATCTTTTTTTGCTTTTTGCCGTCTATCAGATCGCATTTCGTGATTGCGAGGACGCGTTCCTTTACGAGAAGTTCGGGATTGTACAGCCGCAGTTCGTCGAGCAGGATTTCATAGGAGGCCGATATGTCTTTTTCTTCGCATGATATCGTGAAGAGCAATATTGAGTTGCGCTCGATGTGCCTAAGAAAGCGTATGCCGATGCCGCGCCCTTCGTGGGCTCCTTTTATGATGCCCGGAATGTCGGCCATCACGAATGATTTGTCATCGTAATATTCCACTATGCCGAGGTTGGGCTCAAGGGTAGTGAACGCGTAATCGGCTATCTTGGGCCGCGCCGCCGTGACGGATGACAGCAGGGTGGATTTGCCTGCGTTGGGAAAACCGACGAGACCTACGTCGGCGAGGAGCTTCAGTTCCAGCGTGAACCATCCTTCCTGTCCTTCTTCTCCCGGCTGCGCAAAACGCGGCGTCTGCATCGTGGCGCTTTTGAAATTGTTGTTGCCGAGCCCTCCGCGGCCTCCGCGGCACAGGATGAATTCCTCTCCGTCTTCCATCATCTCATGCAGGACCTTCCCCGTCTCGGCGTCTGCGGCCACCGTGCCTATCGGTACTCGGATGCGGATGTCCTCTCCGTTGCGGCCCGTCCGCAGCGCCGCCCCTCCGGGGGCTCCGGCCTCCGCCTTGACGTGCTTGCGGTATTTGAGGTGGATAAGCGTCCAGAGCTGCTTGTCGGCGCACAATATGATGTGCCCGCCGCGTCCGCCGTCCCCGCCGTCCGGTCCTCCTTTCGGAACGTATTTCGCCCGATGCAGATGTGTCGAGCCCGCTCCGCCGTGTCCTGACGAGCAAAAGATCTTTACGTAGTCTATGAAGTTCGATTCTGCCATCGTGGCGTCCTTTTCAAAGCGGTCTTTATGCAGCCAAAGCCCCTGCATGCTTCCAAAATGCAAAGTTAGCGATTCTTTTCAATTTCCCGAAACGGGAGCATAGACATACTGCTTGCTCATTATTCTTCTACGGCAATTCCATTTTTCTTAACAAGAGTTGAGACCTCAATCATCGGCATTGGATATTTGGACAATTGTGTGCCGACGGTTCTGGCATAAACAATTCCCCTGAGTGTGTTGTATGCCGCACCTACAAGTGACGGAAAGATATCCGCTTTCGTATTCAGCTTCTGGTTCTCTTTGTCCAAAACGACGGCCGAATTCAGATTCAGGACTGAATAGTTGAATGTTGCGCTTGCCGTCATAAGTTCTTTTCCCTCATAGGAATATTTGGCGTCGGCAGTCACGAGGATTGTATCTTCGGATATCTTTACCAATGTTTCAATCTTATATTGAAACCTTAACTTTTCTTCATCGAAATCAGAAAAGTCAAAGTCCTTGAATTCTGAAATAATTCGCTCATTTTCAATTGAAACGAGCCTGAATTTTACGTTTGCTTTATCTTCCATATCAGTTTCCTCCTTCCTAATAATTTGCACTTGCCCATCTTGCTTTCCGGAAGCGATAAGCAAGTGACGGATAGCTTAGCGGGACAATTTCTTCAAACTGTCGGTAGTAGTCTCTTCTTAAGCTATATGCCTGAGGCTCAACATGTGATGCAACGGCATTCCTGATTTTATAATAGTCCTTGCCGAGTTTTTTTGCAGAAGAGTCAATACTTTTCAATAAAGATTCCTTATCAAAAAGGTTGGCCAGCATCTTTCCGATTACTGGCGTCGGCATTTCTCCATTTTCATAAAGTCCAAACTGATTGATTCCTATTCCGGCAATCTTTGACATAGTGTGTGCCGAAAAGCCGTATTTGTCTCTTAGGCCTTTCAATTCTGAAGGAGAAGGAATTCCATGCCGTTCACGATATTGATTATAGAGATCTTCCATAGCCTTGTCATCAACCTCGGAATTGGAAAATGTCTTACCCGTTTCATCACACTGGAAATAATAGCGTTTGACGTTGTAACTTTCCCCGCGGAAAGAAAACGTCTCGACTTTGAATTTTTTTGTGGCATTGCCGCCGGTAAACGGACTTTTCATAATTCTGCTTTGTAAGGAAATGTCATTTCATACTTGGCGACATGGAACGATATGCAATAATTCGATGCGCCTTCAGTTTTTGTGATGTATATCTTGATGTAGATAGGAATCTTCTTGCCTCGCCCATGTTTTTTAATCCCGATCCCAAATATCCAAACGTGTCCTTCTTCCGGGTCATAATCATTTTCATCCGGGCCCTGGTAATAGTCTTCCGGCTGAAGATTCAAGATATACTCGTCCCGCTTTTTACCAAAGAGTTCCAAATCAAACAGAGTCTGCAGATTTTCCTCTTTGTCAATATTGTAGTTTATGCCGAACACTCTCGCTTTTACCTTGAATTCTTCAAGGAAAGCCTTTACTTCATCATATGTTGCATTATTTTCGGCCATAACGCTGTTTCATGGCAAAGTTATATACAAATAAGTAAATAAACAAAAATATAAGCTATGATCGAAACTGATTCGTTTTGATTAAAGCTTGGGAATTACCTGTTTTGCCACGGGCCACCCAAATTGCCATCAAAAACGGCCAGCGTCCGGCCATATAAAATCGGGACGGCTTTTTTGGTCAGCCGCCCCGATGCAAAACAATTTGTCAGTCTATTCGCTGAATTCACTGACGCGGACCCAGTCCACCCACATCTCTGCAGGCAGGTCGGCATCCGTAATCAGCCCCGGCCACGTAGTGTTGCCATTAAGCAGACCGCCTAACGAATAATTCAGAATGATGTCGAAATCCCCTGTGCCGAATGGATATTGCAGGAAAGCCGCCTCCGGATCGTCAAGATGTTCGTTCACATAACGGCCCATTTCGACTCCATCGATATAGAATATCACGGCCTCCTCCGTACGCGCCGCGGCGTAGACGTGCATCGCCGTATCGAAGTCTTTCACCGTCGCGGTGGTGTAGCCCGTGCTTTTGTCTCCCATCGTCTCGTTGGCCGTATGAATTGTGAGGTACAATTTTTCAGGAGTGCCCTGCACCCATTCCATAATGTCTATTTCGCCGCTTTGGGGCCATGGCCTTCCGTTGATCGGCATCTGCCAGATGGCGGGGAAGCCGCCGCGGGCCTTGTCGAATCGTGCACGCACCTCGACTATCGTATTCACCGGCACCCCGAATGTCGAACGCACGCCTCCGGTGCGGTATTTGTCGTCCGCCTTGTCGGCCGAGAGTACGAGGCAGCCGCCCTCGATGCGGACATTGGAATAGCCTTCCGCATTGCCGAAATACTGGGACCAGGCGTTATTGGCGTATCCGCAAAGTTTCCAGTTTTCATCCGGCGTCGTTCCTGTGTTGAAATTATCGAAAAACAGGATCTCCCGCTCTCCCTCGTTCGACTCGCTGACACGGGGGAAAGTGATGGTGTAGGCAGTCTCCTTATTTCCTTCGTAGACTACGAGCACCTGTTCCTTCTGCCAGTTTCCGAGGAACGTTTCGGGATCGGGATAGATCGTGGCATCGGTGTTGCCGAGGGTGTAGGAGACGCTGCCGATACGCAGCAGCTGATCTTCATCGAGCGCATTGATTTTCGCCACATGGGTGTACTGGTCGATTTCCGCATGGTACAGGTCGGAATCGATGCTTACCGCGAAATCCATCAAGGGGTATTTCGCCGGTTCTTCCGGTGTGCCGGTCTTGTCGTCCACACAGGCGATGCACAGCAGCACCGCTCCGATGAGGTTAATAATGGATATCATCTTCATTTTTATTGTTTTTTCAATTGTCGCATAACTTATTGGGGATTACTGTACTTTAGGCGGCACATATTCACCCCAGTCGATAGCCGGCGTGTACTGCCATTTCGTAATGGTGAATCCGCCGAGGCGCGTATAGAGCCGCGCTCCGCCCGAAGCCACGATGTTGTCGTAGTACATCATCCAGCCTGTTCCGTCGTTGGTGATATCCGAAGCCAGGAACTTGCCGTCCAAATACCATTCGACATAGAGATACGATATTCCGTCCTCGGCCTTGTACTCGTAGAAGGCGAGCGAAATCGTGTGCGGATCGGCAATTTTTATCGCCTGCCTCGCACTCCCTGTCCAGCGGTTCACACGGTTGCTGTAAGCGAAAGTTGCCACCCAGGACAATACCTGCGTAGCGTCGCCGGTATCGAAGGCGTTGAACCACCATGAGGCGCGTCCCGGTGTGGTCTGGCCCTCCTGGGCCCCTGCCCAGTCGAAGGAGATGCCGTTAGCGGTTGCGCCGACATCCGTCCTGCGCCTGATGCTTCCTGCGGCGATGTCGAAATCATAGCGTCCCGGCTGCTGGTCTCTGGCAAGCTCCATGTTGTCGGCCGTAATGATATTCTCGCCCATGACGACGGGCGTCTGCGAATTGGCCTGACGGAATTCTATTGTCTTGACCACGGGTGTCGCCCCGGCTTCGGCAACGGTCGAGAGCCGCACTACGCCCACACGTACGGATGAGGTGGTGTTCTCGGTAACGGATATCGCAACCGCCCCGTCGCCCTCTGCGACCGCTCCGCTGGTGATGTCGAACCAATCGTCCTTGGGATTCTCCTTTTCCGCCGTCCAGCGGGTATTGGATTCCACGTCGACGTTCAGCGTCTGGGCCTTGTCTAATACCATGAACCACGGATACGAATATTCGGGGGCCCACTCCAGCGGATCGGGCGTGGCAGGCGTCAGTACAACGCCCGCCTCCGTACAATGTGCGATCCATTCCGGCCGCTCGTAGCGGTCGTAAATCGTAATGTCTCCCACGCGCTGTTCTCCCGTATTGGGGGTTATTTCGAGGAGAATCTCTCCCGATCGCTCGCCTGATTTCCCCGACGCGATAGAGAGCCATTCCTCTCCTTCGGTAACGGCCGCCGACCATTTCTGGTTGGACTGAACCGCGATCCGGCCGGTTCCGCCGTCTTTGGAAACGGAAACATCCTCGGCCGTGAGAAAGGCCGTGCCTTTCTGCTTGATGAGGAACTGCTTGCCGATCCAGTAATCGCTCTGAATGGTAATGGTATCCTCGCGGTCGTCGAGTCCGGTATTTTCCTGAAAGGTGATGGTCACGTCATACGTCTCTCCGGCCTCGCCGCTTGCGGGCGATATGGTGTACCAGCCTGCTTCGGCATTTTCGCCGAACACTTTCCACGGGTCGGTGGATTTTACCTGTATGACTATCGGCTCGGGATTCGCATACGCCCGCACAGCAAGATCCTCTTCCTCCACACGGAAACGGAGGTCGACTGACTTCATGGGCTCGCTGTCCGAACAGCCTGACAAGGCGCCCGCAAATGTCCACAAGGCAATCAGGGCAACCATGCCGGATAGCTTGAATTTTCTCGGTTTCATAATTCTCGGTCTGTTTAATGGTTTATTCTTCATACGGCGTTACCGTAATCGATTTGATGACCACATATTCACCGGCCGTAGTGAGCTCGGTCATGAAATTGAAGTTAAAATCGTAGGTGTCCGGCGTAGTGCTTGTCTTGTTGCTGGTTCCCGAAATGCTGACTTCCTTGTTGGCCAGATGCAAATCCACCTTCACATTATAATTGTCCGGATTCTCTTTGAGATCAAGTTCCACGCCCTGCAGGTCGCCCATCATGGAGGCATCGAATTTCTTGGTTTCCTCGGTTGCCAGATCGAAACGGTGCTGGAACCACGAGAGCGAGCCTCCGCACTGGCTCTTGCTGGCAGTAGGAGCCCCACCGTGGTCTTGTGTAAGGTCGGAATTGAGGAACGTGCGCCAGTTGGTCTGGTCTCCCGCTTTGGATGACGAGAAATCGAAGCGCAGTTTCGTCCTGCCTAAATGAATCTCCGAAAATTCGATTTTTACATGACATTGACGTACGGTTGATTTGAACGTAAACGCATTGCTGCCACTCTGGAACGTGACTTTCTCGCCGCCGTCCACGGTCTCGTGGGTTACATCGCCCCATGTGAAGGCCATATCCTGCGTAACATGAATCGTTACGGGCTCCACTCCGCTGATGCCGGCGCCGGGCGAGAGGACGATGTCGCCTTCCTTGGCATGCAGCTGGTCGTTGGCTTTCGCCATGGAGACGGTCAGGGCATTGTTTTCGCCCTTTTCAGCCGAGAGCCATTCGCTATAGGCCTCATCTACCGAAACGGTCCATGGGATGTTGGCATCCACGGCGATGACCTTGCTCATCTCTTGCCAGTCGAAAGTCAGCGCCTCGTTCTCCTTGTCCACACGCAATACCATGCCGTCCTGCGTCAAGGTGTTCCGTGATTCCGTCAAGGCCGTGCGGATGGTAAAGCTCCCTTCACGCGTGATGCCCGTATTGGCCGGCACGGTTATCTTGACTCTGGTCTCTTCGCCCGTGCCTTCGCCGGAGGCGGGAGAAGCCTCGTGCAGGAAGGCATCCTCCGTGATATACTCCCACGGCTTGTTGGAGCGCACGATGATTTCGACGGTTGCGCCCTCTGCCGGAATAGGCTCGCTCGGAACGGTAACCACGAGGTCGGTCTTCGATTCCTGCGTTATGGAGACCGTTTTCGCCGTTTCGATGTTGTTGGCTGAAATCGTCAGCACGGCCGTGCGGGGGTGAAAAGCGATGTTGTCGTCCACAGTAACCGTAATTTCCTCGACCAGAGAACTCGTGGCGCTCATTGTCGGCGTTACATGGCACCATTGCTGGTCGCTCTCGATACGCCACGGCGTATTCGAGCTGATGTTGAACACCACCTGTTCAGGCAACTCCGCCTCGAAAGTATAGGCGTCAAGGGCATCGATTTGAAAATTGGCGGGGCCTTCGGGCTGGGAATCGATGCCCTTCTCGCTGCAACCGCATATAAACCATGCGCACAATGCTGTCGCTGCATGCATTGAAACGCGTCCGAACATTTTTTTCATATATATATTCATTTTTATTTTTCGGTTTGTGTTTGTTTAACTCTTGCAAGGACTACCAGCCGGCATTCTGCGGATTGAGATTGTCGTTGTTGAACAATTCTCGCTGGGGGATAGGGTAGAGGTTCATCCGCTCCGACCATGCACGGGTTTCATACAGGGTGCGGGTGTACACCTTCTCGCCGTTGGTGCGCCGCACAATATGCACGCCATAGAGCTGGCGCTGGGTTTCGTCGCCGATTTTCCATCTGCGTACATCCCAGAAACGATGGTCTTCGAAAGCGAATTCCACGCGCCATTCGTTACGGATGCGGGACAGCAGGGCCTCCTTGCCGGTATCGGTGATGTCCGGCATGCCGGCATTCGCCCGCACCTGATTGAGCGCCTCCAGGGCCGAAAGGGTAAATTCGCCGTCGCGGTAGTCGCCGCTGCCGAAAGCATTGACCATGGCCTCGGCATAGGAGAGCAGCGTTTCCGCATAGCGGTAGAGAATCCACTGATGCCGTTGCGTCGCAGTCCGGTTCGGCTCGAAACTGGTGTTCTCCTGGATGTACTTGCGCAGGAAATAACCTGTGGCGCTGCCGCCCTGCGCTACCGGCACATTGTCGTTGCCGTCCGTGGAAACATCTACGGCAATGCCCTTGAATGTAGCGCCGTCTGCCAGCACCGTGCGTGCGAAGCGCGGGTCGCGGCCGTCGTAAGGATGCTGCGGATCGAAAGCGGGGTCGGCGCATTCCCATCCCGAGGCGCCGAGCGTTACGCCGTAGCCGTTAACGGTTTCGAACGCATCGACGAGATTCTGGGACGGATAATTCCCGCAGGCCAGCAACGCCTGGGTGCGGTTGCCGTATGCGAGCCGCAGCGGGAAGTTGTACAGTTCGTAGGAGGCATTTTCCGTATTCATCCGCGCCAGTACCAGCTCTTTCGAGTTCAGCGGATCGGTGTAGCATCCGTTGGCGTCGAGCCTGTAGAGATTCAGATTGATGACCTCCAACGCCGCCCGTGCCGCCGCTTTCCATGCCTCGGCATCGTCCGAAGGGTTGTGCAGCGGACTTGCCGCATATAGCAAAGCTTTGGTTTTCAGTGCCATGGCAAAGCCTTTGGTCGTGCGTCCCGTGTTGTTGTTGCCGCCGACTGCCAGAAAATCCATCGGGAGATTCTTGGCGGCCTCGTTGCACTCCTTCACAATGAAAGCGATGACTTCGGCAAAAGGCGTCTTGCCGATGGTATTGGCTTCCTCGACCGTAAGGACGGTCAGAGGCATGGCGATATCCCCATAACGGCGGGCCAGCTCAAAGAAATAGTATGCCCGCAGCACCCGGGCTTCATAGGGAAAATACCGCAGGCTTTCCATCCAATTCTGATAGTTGCTCTGGTTCTCGTAGCGTGACAGATCGACATGTTCCACCTCCTCGATGAAGCTGTTGGCCGCCCGAATGCCGTTATATAGCGTCCAGGCTTCATCGTAGGTGCTGGTCGCCGACCAGTTGCCGTTGTTCACGTTCTGGATGGTCGCGGCCACTGCCCCGTACTCGCCGTCGTCACTCGCACAATCGCGCAAGGAAAGTACATCCAACCCTGCACCGGTGAACGAAGCGCACTGCGGCATGAAACTGTACACATGGGTCAGCATCTGGCTTACACGGTCGAAATATCTGTACATATCCTCCTTGTTGTTCCGTCCTGCCGTTTCGTCGAAATCGAGATAATTGCACGCGACGGCAACGGCGGACAGACTTATAATCGCTATGATATGTTTGAATCCCATAATCTTGTCTTGGCATTAAAAGTTAAACTTGACACCTGCCCAGAAGCTGCGTGTTGCAGGATAACCTGCCGCCAACTGTTCGGGGTCGGCAAAATCGATGTTGTCTATCGAGAAAAGGTTGGTGGCCGTAACGAAGACCTTGAGGTCGGCAAAGCGGGCCATGGCCTTGGGAAACGTATACGCCAGCGTGAGGTTGCGCAGCTTGAGGAACGAACCGTCGCGGTACCATAGCGAGCTGGCGCGATAGTTATTCGGATTGGCCAGGGTAGTCAGACGCGGCATGGTCGCCGTAGCCTTCGTGTCGGGTGTCCAGCAGACCTCGTGCGCAAGGAACGTGTCGGAGATCGTGCCGTTCTCGGAAAGGGGTTTGTAAAGCAGGGAGTTCAGCAGATTCACCGTTACTCCCGACATGCCCTGAAAAGCCGCCGACAGCTCAAGCCTGCGGTAGGAGAGATCAAGGTGGAAACCGTAATAGAAGCGCGGTTTCTGCGTGTCGAACATACGCACGACATCTTTGGCGTCTATGCGGTTGTCGCCGTTCTGGTCCTTGTACTTCACATCACCCGGGCGTACCTGCGAGAAGGTTTGTGTCGGGCTGTTGTGGATCTCCTGCTCGCTGTTGAAGAACCCGAGTGCCTCCAGGCCGTAGCATTGTCCCACGCGGTTGCCTGCCGTGTAGAGGTAATCGTACTCTTGGAAGGCCTGTCCGTCCGCGATGATTTTCGAATCGAGGTAGGAACCGCTGGCTCCGATGCCGTATGTGAAATCGCCGGCCTGATGGCTCCACTCGACCGAGAAATCAAGACCGCCGAATCGGTTGATGCCTTCATTTACCTGTCCGACACCGATGCCGATGATGCCCGACGTGGAGTTGCTGCCCGACACGAGCAAATCGGAGCGGCGCTCGTAAAATCCTTCGATTGTGGCATGCAGCCGGTTGTTGAAAGCGGCGAAATCGAGACCCGCCGTAGCTTTCTCGGCGCGCTCAGCCACAAGGCCCTCGACCGGCAGTGTCCCTTCGCCTGCACCGGCGGTAGTGCCTCCCGTGCCGTTTCCGAAGAGATAGCTCGTGTTCGTCGCTCCGTAGGAATAGCGCCACAGCTCGTGGCTCAGGTTGCCATCCCAGCCCGAAAGTCCGTAAGAGGCCCGCAGCCGGAGGTCATTCACCGTCTTGGAATGCCTGAGGAACGGCTCGTTCGACAGAATCCATGCGGCCGACACGGCAGGGTAATTGGCATATTTGTGTCCGTCCGGCAGATAGGCCGACCCCGAACGGTTGAATACCGCCGTCAGCGTGTACCGGTCGGCATAATTATAGGTTGCCATGGCGAGCATCGACTGATTCTTGCGCGTGTTGTTCCGTCCGTTGCGGATATCGGATTGCATATCGTAAATCACGGCTGCGTCGATGCTGTGCTCGGCGAATTTGCGGCGATAATAGACCTTGGCCTGAAAATCGCTGCGCATGGAGAGGCTCTTGAATCCCTGGCTGTGGTTGAGGACCGGCGAGTCCGTGCCGGTGATTTCCGGACGCGTAACCAGCGTGCCGTCTTCGGCAATGGAGGCGTTCATCATCTCGGTGCGCAAGGTCTTGGAGCTGCTCTCCGTCATCGAGCCCACGTTGTCGAAGGCCACGGAGAGTTCGGCCCCGAGTCCCTCTGTCAGCGCATTGAGCGACTGCCGCAAACTTAAATTGGCCAGCAGCGTTCCGTACATGTCGCGTGTATGTCCGTAATCTTTAAGCAGATAAACCGGATTGTCGTAGAGGTCGCCGCCTCCGTAGATGCCATCGGCATACCGGATAGGAAATGCCGCGGCGGGCGTTTTGTATAGAGCCGTGAAAATCGCATCGCGTCCGTAGCGCGTATTCTTGGTCTCCATGAGCTTGCCCATCACGCCGGCTTGCATGTAGGTCGTCGGCGTAATGTTCACGTCGATATTGGTACGGACGGACAGTCTCGTATCGGTCGGCGTGGATTTGTAGCGGTCATCCTCGGTATTTTTCTTGAGCATCGAACGGTCGTGGTAGTAGTCGATGACCGTATAATACCGGAACTGCTCGTTGCCTCCGTTGAACGACATCTTCAGGTTGTGCGTGAATCCCGCTTTGTTGACGGTTTCGCCCCACCAGTCGACATTGGGGAATTCGTAGGGATAACGCCCTGTGCGTAAAGCGTCGAGTTCCTGAGGGTTGTAACGGGGTGCAAGTCCGTCGTTGACCAGTGCCGTGTTGTATGCGTGGGCATACGTGTAGGCGTCGGAAAAATCGGGTGCCCGGAAGGCCGTGTTCACGCCGAAAGTATAGTCCATGTGGACATTGAGATTTTCGTTTTTTCCGCGCTTTGTGGTTATCAGCACGACGCCGTTGGCGCCCCGGATGCCGTAGAGTGCCGAGGCCGTCGCATCGGTAAGGATCTGCACGGATTCGATTTCAAGGGCGGTAGCCTCGGTGAGACTGCGGGGATACCCGTCGATGAGCACGAGCGGTGTATGCCCATGAATCGAGAGCGTCGACACATTGTCGGGCGATGCGCCTGTGCCTTGGTAGACATTGAGTCCGGCAATTTTGCCGTAGAGCGCCTTGGAAATATCTATATAAGGCGATTCTTCGATTGCCGCGGAGTTGACTCCCGCAATGGAGAAACTGCCGGTTTTCGCCGGAACGGACAACTGATAGCCGAGTTTCAGGGTATCGGCGAGTTGCGTGTCGGGGGCCGGGGCAGCTTGTGCGAATACGGTCAGCGTGCAACTCGACAGTATGGTTGTCAATATAAGATTCAGTTTATTCATATTCGTAAATGTTGTGCGATTTTACCAGCCCGGATTTTGCGTCATTCCGTATTTTTTGTTGATTTCCGATTGCGGTATCGGCATGAGGTACCATTTCGCATCCCAATTTTTTGCCCATATCCGCTCGGGGAGGGAGAATTTTTCAAACGTGAATTTCGTGGGATGATTGGCATTGTCGCCGGTAGTGACCAGTCCGTAGAGCGGCTTGACGAAATCTTGCCGGCGGTTGTTGCGGACCAGGTCGAACCAGCGCACCTCCTCGAAGCCGAGTTCGAGGGCGCGTTCGCGCAGCACGGCCTCAAAGAAGGCGTCGTGGTCCATTCCGTCGGGAAGCGGCGACAGTCCCACGCGGGCGCGTACCTCGTTGACCATCCGGTAAGCTTCGGCCGTGGGGCCGTTGTTCACCTCGTTCAGCACTTCGGCATACCCGAGCATGATTTCCGCGAGGCGGGTATGGGGCCACTGCACCGGGACGCTGCGGTCCGCGGCGGTCTGGAGGATGAATTTCATCGTCAGGAAACCGGTCGTCTCGCCCTTGCGGTAACTGTCGTTGGGGATGTATACCGGGGCCGGCAAGCCATTGAAATAGATATCTCCGGGGCACGCCACATTCTCATACAGCCGGGGGTCGCGTGTCGGCACCAGCGTGCCGCCTTCATTCTCGAAGAAAGGGGCGCGGTCGGGATGCTCCCAGTCAAAATCTGCGGGGAAATCTGTGCCGTCTTTCCAGGGGAACATATCCACGTAGTTGAGCGTCGGGCCCGAATAAAGCCGTGAGTTGTAATACTCCGAGCATATATCGGCACCGTAGCCCTTGCGCAGAGAGATGAGGATTTCCGTGCCGCCACGGTTATAATAGGCGCGGCGATAGGCCTTGCGATACTCATCGTGCGTATTTCCCGCCGCCTTGATCAAGGCTATGCCGCCGCGGCGGTTCACCTCGTCGAAGAAGGCTTTGCCGGCATTGGCCGCGGCGGTCCACCGCTGCCGGTCGTAATTGCCGTAACAGGTGTATTCATCCGCCTGCGGGTGCCATGGCGTATCGGCATTGAACGTCGGGCTGGCCGCCCATTGCAGCAGTTTGAATTTCAATGCCATGGCTCCGGCCATGCTCATGCGGCCGTCGTTGTTGTCGTCCCACCGCCACGGCAGGTCGGGGATGGCTTCGTCGATTAGGGCATTGATTCGCTCGACCGTCTCCGCGAAGGTAATGCGCGGGAACTCCATGGTCTCGTTGACCGCGACGCTGTGGTCGAGCCAGATGACTCCGCCGATGTAACGCATCATGTTGAAATACGAGAGGGCTATCAGCATCTTCGCCTCGGCGATTTTCGATTTCTTCTCCGAGGCTGTCATGTCGGGCACGCGGTCGACATTCTCGATATAGATCCATGCGTATTTTATGGTCGCCCAGTCGGTCTCGCCGCCGAACAGATAGGGTGCGTTGCCGCTGATGGTGTTGGCATTGACGGCCCCGCCATAGTATTGCTGAAAAGGGGCGTCGCTGCCATTGTTGCGATAGCTCTGGCCCAAATCGGTCAACATTTCCAGAATGTTGCCTCCCAAGCGGTTGTCCGCAGTGCAGGGCAATCCGTATGGCAGGCCCTGATAGGCCCGGGTCATAACCTCTTCGGCGTTGATCTTCGATGAGAACATCGTTCCCAGTGTCGAGCCTGAACTCTCTGGCGCATCGCCCAGGAATTCGTTGCCGAAGCTGATTTCCGAGCATGAGGTCGCCATGCACATTCCCGCCCCGACAAGCAGGGCCGCGTACTTCCTGATATAGAATTTTGTAATCTTCATAAGGCTTCCGTATTAGAAATTGATATTCACACCGAGGGTATAGAGCTTGACCAGCGGGTAATCGCCCTGATTGGTCGGCTTGCTCTCCGGATCCATATATTTGAGCGATGTGAAAGTCAAGAGGTTATAGGCGCTGAAAGTCATACCCAGCGATTTGACGCCCACTTTTTCCAGACCTCCGGAAGAGAGCGTATACCCGAGGTTGAGGCATTTCAGACGCAGGTAGGAGGCATCCTTCAGCCACAGCGTGGACATGTATTCGTAGTTCCACTGGTTGCGGGCGCCGTTCGCGTAGGAAGGCCGGGGGTACACGGCATTTTCCTGATTCTCATAAGACCAGCAGCCGTCATAGAAGTAGGTCAGCAGGCCGCGGTCGTGGTGGTTGGTCATCGGGTGCCGCATATCCTGTGCGAAAACGCGGTCTACGTGCGTGGCTCCCACCCATTGCATGGAGAACGAGAGCCCTTTCCAGTTGAAACCGGCATTCAGGCCGAACGTGTATTCGGGATTGTCGCCGTAGCCCGTCACGAAACGGTCGTTGGCGTCGACCATGTTGTCACCGTTGAGGTCGGCATACATGGCGTCTCCCGGCTGTACGTCGAATGACGGCACCGGATAGTCCGGCTTGAGGGTAAGCGTGCCGTCCGCATTCTCGATGAAATCGGAATACTGGTAAAGCCGTTCGAACTTGTAGTAGCGGCCGTCGAATCCGGAGGTGTTGATGCCGCCGATCCTGGTGCGCTCGTAGGGGCCTGTCGAGCCGCCCGTGAAATTCATGTACGGCTCGGCATTGGCCACCTCGTCGAAATAGACGAGTTTGTTGCGGGCATACGAAACGTTGGCGTTGACATAATAGTCGAAGCCCTTGTCGGCTCTGTCGCGCCAGCCGAGCGCCAGCTCATAACCGTGGTTGTCGACCACGCCGATGTTCATCATCGGCCATGTAATCGACACGATGTTGGGACGCGAATTGGGCGTTATCAATATGCCGGTGCGGTGTTCGCGGAAATAGTCGGCCGTCAGCGTCAGCCGGTCGTAGAGGAACTTGGCGTCGATGCCGTAGTTCTGCTTGTCGGACGTTTCCCATGTTACGAGAGGATTGCCTTCCGTGCCCATGCCATAGCCCGGCGTGAGCGTCGGATTGTCCACGCCGAAGGAATATCCGCCGGTGCTGTTCCATGTCGTAGGCGCATATGCGAATCGCGTGCCGCCCGAATCATTGCCGACACGTCCCCATGAGACGCGGAATTTCAGATAGGAGAAGATCTTCTGGCGCGACATGAATCCTTCCTCGCTGGCGACCCATCCGAGCGAAAAGGCGGGGAACAGACCGTAACGGGTGCTGCCGGGCGCGAAATTCTCGGATCCGTTGTATCCGAAATTGACATCGAACAGATACTTGTTGCGGTAACCGTAAGTGGCCCGTCCTACGAATCCGATATATCCGCGCGGAATATAAGTATAGGTGGCCGGATAGTATTTCCGCGACTGGTTGTACAAAAACAGCGCCGACACACGGTGGTCTTCGTTGAAGGTGCGTTCGTAGTTGATGCGGCCCTCGATGTACCACGACTGCCCGCGGCCGTTCGATTCACTGTAGGAGAGCGGGGATATGCTGCCGCCTTCGGGCCGGAAGACATAGGTCTTGTCGAAATCGGGGTCCGTGGCGTCCAAATGAGGCATGCCGTTGAACTGGGCGTCGAAATCGGATTTGTACCATACGGTCTGCCATTCGGTGTTGCCGCCCGACCTGTTCTTCTGAATCGAGAAGGTGTTGTCGTAGGCGCCCTTGATCGATATGGAGAGTCCGGGTGTAATGACGTCGAGTTTCTGCGTAATCTCCGCATCGAGGTTGAGGGTAGTGTTGTAGAGCTGTCGGTACCCCAAGCCGTAGAAGGCGAACATGCCGTCCCTACGGCGTTCGTTTACGGGAATTATGTCGCTGCCGCTCGGCGCGAGGGTGCGGACGCCGTTGACAAAGCCCGGCCCGGCCCATGGGGTAGTCCACGTCTGGACGATAATCCATGGGTCTTCCACGCTGTTGTTGTTCGTGCTGGCGCCAATGGGCTGCTGCGTTTTGCCGACGTATCCGCCCATGCCGACTTTCAGCGTCGTCGTAGGCGAGAGCCTGGCATCGATATTCGCGCGGTAGTTGTAGCGGTTGTAGCGATAGTTGTTGTCGTAGGTCTGGCCTGGCAATTCCTTCATCAGACCGTTCTGATAGAGGTATCCCATCGATACGAAATACTTGACTGCATCGCTGCCGCCCGAAATGTTGATGTTGTTTTTGCTCTGGAGGAATATATCGTTGAACATGTAGTCCATCCAGTCGATGCTCGGATACATGATGGGGTCGGAGCCGGTCCGGTATGCCTCGATTTGCTCGGGCGTGAAATAGCCGGTCGCCGCACCGTCCATTTGCTGGCGCATGTTCCAGAAACGGGCATACTGATAACTGTTGGTCTGCTTGACCAAAGAGATAGGCTGCTGTGCGCCGAGCGAGGCGGTCACGGCTATTGTCGGCTTGCCTTCGGAGCCGCGGCGTGTCGTTACCAGAATGACGCCGTTGGCGCCGCGTACGCCGAATACGGCGGTCGAGGAGGCATCTTTCAGTACGGAGATGCTTTCAATTTCATTGGGGTCTATCTGCGACAAGGTACGGCCTTCGATGCCGTCCACCAGCACCAGCGGTGCGGAGAGCGAACTGCTGAGGGAGCCGTTGCCGCGCACATAAAGCGTGGCATCATCCTTGCCGGGCTGGCCTGTCGTCTGCACGGACGATACTCCGGGCATCGCGCCGGCCAGGGCATTGGTGATATTGGCCGCCGGGGATTTGACGAGGTCTTTGGTCCCTATAGAAGATATGGCGCTGGTTACAAGCCCCTTGTTCAAGGTACCGTAGGCAATTACGACGGCTTCGTCCACTTCAAAGGATGCTTCCTTCAGCACGATGTCAATGTTGGTGCGTGTACCCACGACGATTTCCTGCTCCTCATATCCCAAAGAGGAGAATACCAGAACCGTTTCGTTATTCGGGACGACGATGGAGTACATGCCGTCTATGTCCGTGATCTGACCTATGGAGGTGCCTTTGATGGTTACGGCCACGCCGGGAACTCCCGTTTTCGATACGTCATCGGTAACCTTTCCCGATACCGTATGCCCTCCGTCCTGTGGCGGGGTGGCAAACGTGGTCATCGACAGGCATAGCATGACGGCCGAAATACAAATTTTTTCGTAAATTTTTAGCATCATGTAATATAATTAGGTTAAAGGTCGGTTAATCGGATTATGTGATTGGAGTCATAGAGACTGCACCAGTCCGGAACAGGTGTTTTTTGCAATGCTTTCATGACGTGTTTTTTCAGGTTATTAAGTTTTTGTGTTCTCCGATACCTAAGGCGGACTTTTAAGTCCCCGTCCGATTTCGGACATCTTTTTATCTTTTCGCAAGATTAGATTGTTTGACAATATAGAAAGTTTTGGTTAAACCTCCAAATAAATATAAATTTTGCCTGTGACATATTCAGATCGCCGGCCAGGGAGAATGGCGTGCCTTTTTAATTATTGTATCGACGGCGGACTGCGCAATGCTGTGCTGTCGCCGCAGTGCGGGGATGACGGCAAACTGCGTCCGCAGACCGGAAAATACGGGTTGTACCTGCGTGGAAATGGCTTCTCAAATATCAGGAAACAGGTTGATGTTAAAAACTTTGCAAAATCCGTCTGTCATGACATGATATTTATTAACTTTGTATCCGATTGAGTTGTTCCCAAAAGTGTAGTGTAATTTTACTTAATTGATGCTTATGAAAAGAAAGTTAATTTTGTTGTTATTTTTTATGCTTCCGGGGGGGGCGAGTATTGCATTAGCTCAAAACAAAGTAACAGGAACTGTAACTGCCGAAGATGACGGATTGCCGGTCATCGGAGCGTCCGTGCAGGTAAAAGGGACAAAAAATGTTGTCATTACCGATGTGGACGGCAATTTCACGTTGTCCAATGTGCCAGGGTCGGCCAAGACACTTGTGATTTCTTTTGTCGGGATGGAAGTGCAGGAAGTGGCCATTACCGGCAAGCCCCTGAAGGTCGTTCTGAGAAGCGACAATGAAATGCTTGACGAAGTGGTGGTGACGGGCATGCAGAAGATGGACAAACGGTTGTTCACGGGCGCCGCCACGAGGCTGGACAGCGACGAGGTCAAGCTGGACGGCATGGCGGACATCAGCCGTTCTCTCGAAGGCCGTGCCGCCGGTGTTTCCGTGCAGAATGTATCCGGTACGTTCGGTACCGCACCTAAGATCCGCGTCCGCGGCGCCACGTCCATCTACGGCAGCTCCAAACCGCTGTGGGTGGTGGACGGCGTCATCATGGACGATGTAGTCGACGTCAGCGCCGACGAACTTTCTTCCGGAGACCCGAATACGCTGATTTCTTCGGCCATCGCCGGACTGAACTCGGATGATATCGAGAGTTTTCAGATATTGAAGGACGGCTCCGCCACTTCCATTTATGGAGCCCGCGCCATGGCCGGCGTTATCGTGGTCACGACCAAGAAAGGCAGGAGCGGACAGAGCCGGATCAGCTATACCGGTGAATATACCATGAGGCTGAAGCCGAGCTACAGCCTGTTCAACATCATGAATTCGCAGGACCAGATGTCCGTCTATCAGGAATTGCAGCAGAAAGGCTACCTGAACTATGCCTCAGTATCCAATTCCGCGGACAGCGGCATCTATGGGAAGATGTATGAATTGATCAGCACCTACGACCCCGTGACGGGACAGTTCGCCCTGGCCAATACGGATGAGGCGAAGGCGGCTTATCTGCGTGCCGCAGAATATCGCAATACGGATTGGTTCGACCTGCTTTTTTCCAACTCAATCCAGCGCAACCATTCGGTCAGCATCTCGTCGGGTACGGACAAGGCACAGCACTACGCCTCGCTCAGTGCCATGACTGACCCCGGCTGGACCAAGGCGAGCAAGGTGGAACGCTATACCGCCAACCTGAATTCCAGCTTCAATATTTCAAAGCAGCTCACCGCTTCCCTTATCAGCAGCGCCAGCTACCGTAAGCAGAGAGCGCCCGGCACGCTGAGCAGCGACATCGATGCCGTCAGCGGCGAGGTGAAGCGTGATTTTGACATCAACCCTTATTCGTTCGCCATGAATACCTCGCGGGCATTGGAATCCAATACGTTCTATACCCGCAACTATGCCCCGTTCAACATCTTCCATGAACTGGACAACAACTACATGGACTATGACATTTTTGACCTGCGCGTACAGGGCGAACTGAAATACAAGCCCTTCAGGCAATTGGAACTGGGCATACTCGGAGCGGTGAAATATTCTTCCACGTCGCAGGAGCACTATATTCTGGACGATTCCAACCAGGCGCTTGCCTACCGTGAGATGGGCACTTCGACGATACGTGACAGGAATCCTCTGCTCTACACCGATCCGGACGATATCTATGCGCTGCCAATCAGCATCCTGCCTGAGGGCGGTATCTACGAACGTACGGACAACAGCATGAACGGCAAGGACTTCAGGGCTACGTTGAGCTACAATGACGTATTCAACGGGAATCATATCTTTAACCTCTACGCGGGTATGGAGACCAATTCCATTGACCGCCATTCCACATGGTTCCGCGGCTGGGGCATGCAATACAGCATGGGCGAGATTCCCAATTATGCGTACCAGGCGTTCAAGAAAGGGGCTGAGGACAATACCGACTACTATTCGCTGAGCAACAGGCATGAGCGCAGCGTCGCCTTCTTCGGCAACGCGACCTATTCCTATAAGGGAAGATATACGTTGAACGGAACCCTGAGATACGAGGGCACCAACAAGCTCGGAAAGAGCCGTTCGGCGCGCTGGCTGCCTACATGGAACGTGTCCGGCGCATGGAACATCCATGAAGAGAAATGGTTCAGGCCGTTGATGCCCGCGTTCAGCTATGCCGCGCTGAAGCTCTCTTATTCACTGACTGCCGACCGCGGCCCCTCGAACGTGACAAACTCCAATGTGGTGATCTCAAGCGCCAATCCCTGGCGGCCGTTTGCCAGCATGAAGGAGAGTGAACTATATATTGCGCAATTGGCCAATAACGAGCTTACCTACGAGAAGAAGCACGAATTGAACGTGGGCGTGAACCTCGGCTTTCTCAACAACCGCATCAATTTAGAGGCGGACTGGTACAAGCGCAACAATTTTGACCTGATAGGACTTGCCACCACGCAAGGAATCGGAGGAGAGGTACAGAAGTTCGGAAACATCGCGTCCATGAAGTCGGGCGGAGTTGAGCTGACCCTGTCCACCACCAATATAAAGACCAGGAACTTCACATGGAGTACCAACATCATATATTCTCATGTGCACAATGAAGTGACCGAACTGGAGACCAACAAGCGTGTCATCGACCTGGTGTCGGGCACCGGTTTTGCGATGGAGGGCTATCCGGTGCGGAGCATCTTCTCCATACCGTTCCGCGGCCTGAACGAGCAGGGTCTGCCTACGTTCCTTGATCAGGACGGCAATGTCACCACGACGGGCATCTATTTCCAGACAAGCGACCCGGAAAAGCTCTCGTTCCTTGAATATTCGGGCAGTGCCGACCCTACGGATGTGGGCAGCTTCGGAAACTTCTTCAAATGGAAAGGCTTTTCGCTGAATGTATTCATCACTTATTCTTTCGGAAATGTGGTTCGTCTGGATCCGGTGTTCAAGAATGTTTACACGGATCTTACCTCCACGCCGAAGGAGTTCAAAAACCGCTGGACGGTTCCCGGTGACGAACAGTATACGACAGTGCCGGTCATAGCCAGCAGACGCCAGAACAATAACGATTCGAACCTGAGCTATGCTTACAATGCCTATAATTATTCTACCGAACGTATCGCAAAGGGTGATTTCGTCCGAATGAAGGAAATATCCCTGGCATACGAGTTCCCGAAGCGCGTCACTGATGCATTGAAGGTCAGCAACCTGTCGTTGAAGCTGCAGGCGGCCAACCTCTTCCTGATCTATGCCGACAAAAAGCTTAACGGCCAGGATCCGGAATTCTTCAATACCGGCGGTGTGGCGACTCCTTTGCCGCGTCAGTTCACGCTTACATTGAAATTAGGGATCTGATAAAATTTGGAATTATGAAAAATGCAATAAAATATATGGCAATCCTGGCTTGTACCGCCGTCTTGGGTGCATGCGACGATTTCCTCAGCACGATGCCGGACAATCGGGCACAGATTGATACGGAAGACAAGATCACGAGCCTGCTCGTGTCCGCCTATCCGGAAAACGGGTACTACCTGCTTACGGAATTCATGTCGGACAATGTGGATGACATGGGGGAATCCAATCCCAATACTTCACGTTTCATTGAGCAGGTATATGCCTGGCAGGACGTCACCGAGACTGACAACGAGTCTCCCGAACGCTTCTGGCAGTCTTCTTACGAGGCCATATCTTCAGCAAACCATGCATTGCAGGCTATCGAGGAAATGGGCGGAGCCACTACCGACAAACTGAAGCAGGCCAGGGCGGAGGCATTGATATGCCGTGCCTACAACCATTTCATGCTGGTGAACCTGTTTTCGCTCCACTACAATAGCGCCACTGCCGAGAATGATCCAGGCATCACCTATATGACCGAGCCGGAAACGAGCGTATTGGTAAATTACGAACGCAATTCGGTGGCCGAGGTGTACAGGCTGGTGGAAAAGGACCTGGAAGAGGCATTGCCTTATGTGGGGGATTCCTACATGACGGTTCCCAAGTATCATTTCAATCCGACGGCCGCATACGCTTTTGCGTGCAGGTTCTATCTTTACTACGAAAAATGGGACAAGGCGATAGAATATGCCGACAAAGTATTGGGAAGTTCGCCGAAAAGCATGCTGCGCGATTACGCATATATGGGATCCATGACACAGCAGATACAAGCCGTAGCGCAGCACTATATTGACGCTTCGCTGAACTGCAATCTGCTGCTGACCACCGGTTATTCCAGAATGGGACTCACGATGGGCAATTACTCCACATGGAAACGTTTTGCCCACAGTCCTTATCTGGCTTCGAACGAAGATGCCGGAGCGCCCAATATCTGGGGCAGTTCGGCAAGCTATTATTCGGGCCTGAAACACTATAGCGCCACCAATTCTTCATACGTGATTTTCTGGAGGCTTCCTTACCTCTTCGAGTACACGGACGCCGTGGCAGGCATAGGCTATTATCACAGTGTGTTTCCCACGTTCACGGCGGATGAGTGCCTGTTGAACAGGGCGGAGGCCAAGGTGATGCTGAAGCGTTACGATGAGGCGGCGGAGGATCTGGATTTGTGGATGCACAACATCATGAGAACGAATGTGACGGTGACCCCCGATTTGGTGACCTCGTTCTATAACGGCATCGACTATGCCGAACCGTTGAAGTCTTCACAGAAAAAGCACCTGCATCCGGCGTTCGACATCGAGCCCGAGGGAAGCACGCAGGAGTGCATGTTGCAATGTGTGCTGGGATTCAGGCGTATCGAGACATTGCAGCTCGGCTTGCGCTGGTTCGACGTCAAGCGCTATGGCATTGAAATCTGCCGCCGCGTTTTGAATGCTTCGGGACAACCGGAGAAGCAGACCGATTTGCTGACCGTGGATGACCCGCGCCGGGCCATGCAGATTCCTCAGAAGGTGCGTGATGCAGGTTATGAACCCAATCCGCGGAACTGACAATCCGATTAAGCAAATTTTCAAAATAGATGGGAATTATGAAAAAACATTATGCTATATATGCCCTGCTTTTGGCAGCCGCAGGGTCCTTCATCTCCTGCTCGGAGGAGGAATTGAACCCGACAAGCGTCATTACTACGGGCGAGAAGGTGGAAAACGATTTCGACCGCTGGCTTGTGGCAAACTATGTGAATCCTTATAACATTGCTTTCAAATACCGCTATGAGGAGATAGAATCCGATCTCAACTATTATACCGTGCCGGCAGAGTATTCGCAGGCCGTGCAGCTGGCGCATATCGTGAAGTATGTCTGCGTGGAGGCCTACGATGAAGTGGGCGGAATCGACTTCACGCGCGCATATTTCCCGAAGGAGTTTTTCCTGATCGGTGAGTGGGAATACAGGAATAACGGGACTTTTATCCTCGGCACCGCCGAAGGAGGCAAGAAAGTGCTGCTGTCAGGCGTCAATTATCTGAACCAGTACAAAAACAATATCGCTTCATTGAACCACTACTATCTGAAAACCATTCACCACGAGTTTACGCACATCATGAACCAGACCAAGGAGCTGCCTACGGCCTATCAGTTCGTTACCGGCAATGACTATGTGGCGGATCTGTGGAGCGAATCTCCCTACAATTCCGGATATCTGAGCCGCGGGTTCATCAGTGCCTATTCACAGATGGAGTATACTGAGGACTTTGCGGAGATGCTTTCCATGTACGTATGCTATCCGGCTTCGCAGTGGCAGGCATGGATGGACGAAGCGGGGACGGAAGGCGCTTCATTGATAGATGCCAAGCTCACACTTGTCAGGCAATATATGGCGGACAGCTGGAATATAGATCTGGACGAACTGCGTGACTGCATACAGCGGCGCTCGGCCGACCTGGAAGCAGGAAAAATAGATTTGAATGATTTAACCCTTAAATAATGGCGGACAGAAACATGAAGATAGATAGACTTTATAATAGGGCATTATTGGGAATGCTGCTCTGTGCGTTTGTATTCCAGTCTTGCCTTAAGGATGATGTCGAGGTGTTCGACAAGAATCCGTCGGAACGACTGCAGCAATATATCTCCGAGGTGAAGGACGTATTGACCGGTGCCGAAGAGGGCTGGTTGTTTGAAATGTACCCGCAATCGGCCCAAGGCTATGGCGGATATGCGTTTATCGTCCGTTTTGACGAAGAAAAAGTGTATGCCAGTTCGGAGCTGGCCGGCGACAATGAGATGGTCGTTGAAAGTCTCTACAAGATGACGGACGACGACGGTCCGGTATTGAGTTTTGACACTTACAATCTGTTGTTGCATTACCTCGCCACTCCCAGTTCCGACGCCTATGAGGCCTTCGAGGGCGAATTCGAGTTTGTCGTCCTGGATGCGACGTCCGATTTGGTGACACTGCGCGGAAAGAAGACCAACAATATCATGTATATGCGTAAGATGACGGAAGATCCGGTATCTTACCTTGACAAGATATCGACGCTTGAAGAAAGCATGGTCCTGAGCGGATTCAGCGGGACCGTGGGAGGTGCGCAGGTCACGGGGACCATTGACGTGGACTATCGTCAGATCTCTTTTGGGCAGGACGGAGCCGAACCGGTGACGGCGGCCTATGTGCTGACCGACGAAGGGCTGCGTCTGTACGAGCCCGTAGAAGTGGCGGGAGCGACCTTTGAAGAATTCATCGTAGATCCGGAGACGAACTCCTTGACCGACAAGGGCGGATCGGGCACTGTGTTCAATGCCGTCTTCCCCGAAGGATGGAGGGGTTATGCGGCATTTGCCGGGAATTATGTACTGTCCTTCAATGGCGGTACGGAAGTGAACGTGACTTTGGCTCCCGCCGGTGACGGCGCTTCCTACATCATGAGCGGACTGAATGCGCAATTCACGGTAACGTTGGGCTACCAGCGTTCTTCAGGCAGCCTGACATGGCTGTCGCAAAAGATTGGCGAGGCCAATGGGAATGAAATATGGCTGTGCTCATGGGATGCCGGTCCCGGCCAGTTGACATGGAATGCGGCGGTCGGCATGCGCACCGAATGGAACGGGGATGAACAGCATCCCGTGTACACATGGACGGACTATGGAACATGGCCGGGATATTCAGTGAATTCATATATCATGTGGCAGCTATCCGGAGGCAGCAGCGCAGGCCAGTTCGCCAATTCTTCATGGTATATTGCAGGCACGAGATCCAACCGTTTGCCATACGTGGAAGCTATGACTAAAATTGACTGATCATGAGAAGACATATATTTTATTTATTGGCGGTTCCCGTTCTGGCAGGCTTGGCGGCCTGTTCCGAGAAGATGGAATGGGACGTTGACGGCGAGAGCCTGATACATGTGACGAAATCGGACGTACTGTTCGAGGCGGCGGCAGGAAACGGCACGGTAGTGTTCGAGGCGGCCGGGGAGGTTACTGCCGAAACCGACCGTGACTGGTGCTCCGCTACGGTGGACGGAAACACCGTGAATGTATCCGTAACCGAAAACGGCAGCCTGGAAGGACGTTCTTCGCAACTGGTATTGCGCTGCGGCACGGACTCCGTGCACGTGACGGTGCAGCAGATCGGACTGAGGTTCCAGCTCAGCGCAGGCGGCGAGATAGTGACCGGTTCAGATGATGAGCACTCGTTGACATACGATATGTCGTCCAACGTGCCTCTGACTTTCGAGCCGGATGGCGACTGGTTCAGCGTGGCTTCCGACGGGGAGCATCTGACAGTGAACTTTAAGGAAAACACGAGCGGCCATGCCCGTATCGGAATCCTCAGATATTCGTCGGATACCTTCTCGGATTCGTTGAAAGTTACCCAGTATGACTTCGATAAGGATATTGCGGGACCTTGTATCCTGACCTTTTATGAAACAGCGGAAGGAGAAGGCGGGTTGATGGTGCTGAATGCGGTCCTTTCCAGAACGGCCCTGAGCATTCCGGCTTACGGCTGGACAATACCGGTCACCTTCGATTCGGAAAAGGCCCGGTTTACGATGAACAATGGCAGTGCGATGGGAACATACCAAGGATATAACATATACAACACCGTGTTGGGAGGCGGCTATTATACATGGTCGACATCGGTCTGCGTGTTGTTTCCCCTTGGCTATGACGCGGAAGCCGGCATTACCTTCTTTGATATGCAGGATGCCGGAACGTGGACCTATCCGATCGAATGCATGATGTTCTATGCCTTCAACGGAGCCGCGGCAAGCGCCTCGGCAGTCGACTCTGTACTACGGCTCTATGCGCCAAGTATCTGGCGTATGGATCCGCAATGACGGGAAAAACGCGGACTGTCGTCTGACTTCGCACGAAGGGGCTGTTTCAATTGATTCAGCCTCTTTTTGTTTTTTTCGGATAAGACATTATATTTGCGAAGCGGGTGCCGCGGTTCTGAATAAACGGGTAAAACTAAGTTGAGGATATGAAAGATAGCGCATTGTCAGTGGCGAACTACTTTGTCGATGTTTCGAAGAGTTCCGGAACGGAGATAATGCCGTTGAAACTTATGAAGCTCGTGTATATCGCCCATGGGTTCATGCTCGCCCTGATGAACCGTTCCGTGTTCAATCCCCGGTTTGACAGAGTTGAGGCCTGGAGGCTGGGCCCTGTCGTTCCGTCAGTCTATCATTCTTTTAAGCAATATAAGAATGCCCCGATTACGGAGAAAACCGTCGTTTTTAAATACAAGGGCGATACGGCGGACGACGCGACGGGCGATTTCGTCGTCCCCGACCTGCAGGACAACGATGCCAAAAAAGTCTGCGACATCGTGTGGAAGAGGTATTCAGGTGTCTCTGACGGCGAACTTGAGGATCTGCTTCACGGGAAAGCGACGCCATGGGCCAACGTTTATGTCCCGGGCATGAACCGGGAGATACCGGATGAATTGACAAGACTTTATTATCGCGGATTGATCCGCAGACTTATCGGAGGTTCCAATGGGAAAAATTGATTTGATTGGCGAAGACAAGCCCAATCTCGATAAGATAGCGAATTTGTTGGACGGGGCGTCGGATTCGGACGAGAAGGCATATTCGGAGGAGATTAAATCCATTCAGGCCGAATTCCTTCAGGAACGCCTTGAGAGCGAAAGACAGGACCGCATACAGCGCGGCAGATTTGCTGTGGCCATTTTTGGCTTCATGTGTATATATATGGTTGCCACGATGATTATCGTGTATCTTAACGGCCGCAAGATTCTTGACCTTTCGGAAGCGGTCGTCGTAACCCTGCTCGGAACCACGACCGTAAATGTGATCGGCGTGTTTGTCGTCGTTGCCAAATATTTGTTTTTTCGCCAAGATCAGTGACATTTTTTTTGTCCACATGACCGAATTGTTTCATTAGAACGAAGAAGGATAAGTGCAGACTGTCCCGGATCACCACCAGCAATATGCTCGGTAACTCGACTGTCGAAAAATGGAATTTGTAATCAAGTGAAGAACCTGCTCGAACGATGGGCTGAAGATTATAACATAGCAAACGATAACGCATACGGACGAGCGTCTATCTTCCGAGCGCCCACTTCCAGGCC
>CANPZS010000013.1 GCA_947588835.1 uncultured Bacteroidales bacterium
CGCTCGAGCGCGGATAACGTGGCCTCATCACTGCTGCAGCCAAAGGACTTCTGGACGCGGTTCTTGCCGTCAATCTTCGCCAAGACTTGTATCGACGTGGTTCCGCTTTTGTTGTGTTTTCGTCGGACAAACATGCCACGAAGGTAGCAATTTGCCACGGGGCACCCAAATTGAAGGCAAAATCAGCCTCTCGCATAGCTGTAGGGCATCTTTTTGTCAAAAGTCCAAAAAAGTGAGGAAAACAGGAAATATACGTGTGGAGCAAGCCTATAAAGGGAATTTCCACCTGCTTGCCGAAATTGACGGTCAGGAGCGAAAGTATGTCATAAGCAAAAACAAGGCGGAATTCGCATTGATAGAATCGACCGGAACGGCCAACCTGTCACCCGACCAGCTCAAGGATATGGCCGAGAAATATTTTAGATGTTAAAAGTTGACATCAAAAAGGGAGAAGTACTTTTTTGCTTTACAGGCAAAACAATGATACAACCATCTCAAGAGCATAAAGATCAACATGAAGATTATGAAATGCTCTGTGTATATGATGTTATTCTAGTTTTTAGGGAGATATTTATTGTCACTACTCAGTTGCCGGCGAGGTGCATTAATTATATCAGTATATATTTCGAAAATAGCATTAAGACTATTGATGCAATTTGCAGATGTCGGTTGCTTAGACCTCATAATGAGTATCATATTCTGATAGCGATTTGTAATATATGTACCATTTATCAAATCTATGATCTTTACCAGCTCCTTCATGGCCAAATTATACTGGCCCAAAGCCAATAATGATTTATAACTGTAAAGTATATGACATATGAAATCCCTGAATGATTCGTTTTGTTCATTTAATTTGACAAAATTTATAAAGTCATCACATCTTAGGCCATCATTTGTCTGTTTTGAACTGATTGGCTGTTGAGACGCGGTAATAGGGGACGTCATCTGAGCGCCATTTGCCAGTCTGACCTTATTAAGAAACTGAAATATAGAATCATCTGAAATGATATCGCTATAGGTTATTTCCTTTGTCAGGTAAAGTCCATCTAAAGATTTGACTCGACTCAGTGCAACATAAAGCTGCCCTGGCGCGAAAATATGACTGTTTAAATCAAGGATAACCTTGTCATAGGTCTGACCCTGCGATTTGTGTATCGTAAAAGCATAAGCCAGTTTTAGCGGAAATTGAGTCGTACATTGCAGAAATGGGGCCTTTCGGATAATTTTATGCTTCGTTGCATCATACTCCATTTCATAACGATACTCTGTAATTTGTCTGGACTTATATTTATCCAGTGGGTGAGGGCACATTATTGTATTCCCCGTATCAAGAGCAATAGTGAAGAACGTCCCATTAAAGTCTTTTATTGTACCAATGTTGCCATTGTTATAGCCAAACATCTTCCTACTTTTTGTGAGCATGACGCGGGCCCCAATCTTAAAATTAAGGATACCATCATATTGTGACGGAAGGACTATCGGTTCAATGTCATAATCACTTGGAAGTTCACTATGTTTGAGTTCTACATGTGAGCTGCTGTTTCGTAACCTGATTTTGTACTTAGCTTCAACTACTTCAAGTTTACCTGTAATTTCATTAAGATGGGAGGTATTGACTTTACTTACTTCTTCATTAGAGGATGCGATATATATAGCATCGGCGGGTAATGATTCAGTAACGCGTGTATTTAGTTCATCAAGAAGTTCTACCTTCTTTTTATCTGTCAACGGTTCACGGAATGCATCCAGCATTTCGACAAATTTCGGATCATCTTTATGTCTAAAAGACTTTGATAATTCAAAAAGTTTAATTTTGTTTAAATTGTTCTGAATAATATGGCTGTCAAAGAAATAAATACCACCATATTCATTCTTTAGATAATCATATATAGCATCATCACTTACAATCGGAGGCAATTGAAACAAGTCTCCAACTACAACAACAGGGATACCTCCAAATGGAAGACTATTACCTTTGGCTTTTTGACATATCTGATTCATCATTTCAAACGTATCAGATCTCACCATGGAAATTTCATCAAATACAAACATTGAGATTCTAAAGAGTTCAGAGGACATTGATTTTGCCTTTAACGGTGTTATATTGACAGGATTCTGGTATCCTTCCTCTAATTCATCAAAACATTTGTTAAAAAACGAGTGAATTGTCCTCGCTCTCTTGTAAAGCGAGGCCGCAAGGTTCGTCGGAGTAAGCACTTGACAACCACAATTGGAAGACTCTATCTGTTTTATAAGATGAGTTTTTCCACACCCCGCTTTACCGTGAACGAAAGTAATACCTTCAGGATTTTTAGACAAATAATCCAGCACTTCCTTCTGCGTTGATGCAATTGGCGGAATATATGCCATAGTCCTCGTCTGAGGGCTGGAAGTCGGAACTTGTTTTGAAACCGTTTTGGAGGTAGTGGCACGTTGTGCTTCAACATTCGTCCGTTTCGGCTTCGTAGAATTTCTGTCAAATAAATAATCGAATATATTCATGACTTATTATTATACTACACTCTTAATCGTAACGGTTGACTCTAAGGCCATTACACCTTACACATACAGAATATGAAGGAAACCGGCACATTTATACTTCTTCCAATCCTTGTTTTGTAGGAGCCTTAGCCATTGTAAGGAGCAAAACTTGTGTGACAGGTCATTTGTATGGTGTTAGGAATGGTATATTCCACCATAGTTCTCAACAGCTGTAGTCCGTGATGTTTTCCCTATAACTCCAATATCTAAAATATGTATGAAGAATTTAGCAATTTAAATCATTAATATTTGAGGTTGTTGCATTGAATATAATTGCGACTTTAAAACTCTTCGTTGATGTCCTTTGCTTTTATTTGACATTGGCTTAAAATTATATTCTTCTTCAAATACTTTTTTTAATAACGCTGTTGTATTGTCAGATATTGATGGGTCCAACACAATTTTTTCTATTAAATCTGTATTCTCACACTGGTATTTCAAATTTATACCTTGTTCTTTTGTCCTATTCTTCTTCACAAGCATAATACGAATCTCATTCTCATATTTATATGCAATCCGTTTGAGTAGCAATAAGCGAGCTTTCCATTCTTGAGTATTTACTTTAGGAATAGGTTCACCAAATGGAATAGACCTTATTGGTTCTTTTTTAATATCAGCTGTTTTCATGTATTCAACTTTTCCAATATAAATGTCATATTGGTTTTGAATCTTTTGTAATTCTTTGTATAGTTGTCGTTTTATAATTCTAAATTCAATACCTATCTGCTGATAAGAATAAATGTTCCAACATGCTTCACTTGTTGCTGTCTGTGTCATGCAGATACAAAAAACTCTATCTTTCCATTTAAAAGCGGAAATTTTCCCTTCTTTACTTTTATACTGGGCTTCTATAAATCGCTTTTCAAAAGGATCTCTCCAGGTTGTAGGATTGGCAAACCATAATTTTTTCTCATTCAATGTCCTTAGAGCATACTCTAATGGCATATATTTATGAAGTAATTTTGTCTTAAAAAATTCCTTTTTTGTAATATTTACAAATTGGATGCTCATATTTACATAAATATTAATTACATTATTTTTTGTTCACCTAACATTAGCTTAGGAAGTAGTGCTTCTTTTTTTGTATCATAAGTTTATCTGATTAGATCCTGCTCCAAAAGAGTGTCAGAGATAAAAAGTCTATAGTTTTTTAAATTTGTGTCGAAAAAAAAAGACAAAAAACCTGAAAAAGGAGTAGATTATTGGAGTTGGAACAACCTATGCCATTCTCGTTATAAGTTGCGCTAAATGTTTTTCATGAATCGGTAGGTTTTCACGTCTGAGTTCTTGTTTTCATTGGCACAAGTTTCATGAGTTTTTGGCGTTTAAAATGATTTCGGCAAATTTAATATCTTTATCAAAAACATAATCTGCTTTAATATCAGGAAGCAAATACTCTTCTTTATCCGGCATTACTTCAAGAATAGCATTGTCATTTATACTAAGACATGAGCGTAGTTTCTTGAAAAACTTCACTTCTGAATATTCAATAATGCCGTTAGCTTCAATTATATCAATCGCAATACGGATGATTTCGAGTTGTTCGTTAGTAAAATTCTCATTTTCTAACAATAATAAGAACTCCCGAATAAAGTGGTTACCATATTTATTGATAGCTTCAACGTAATCGTTAAGTTTGGCTTCAACGTAATCGTTAAGTTTGGCTTCAACATCAATATCGCCAAACAAATTGCTTTTATCACTCCACTCCTTTACTAGTGCAATTTCTTTTGGTTCAATATCGCCATCACAAGCGGAACAGACAAATGCTGTAAGAAGATAAATTTCTGAAATATCCATACCATTATAATTTTAAAAACCGATACGAGGACGCGATTTCTCAATTTCACCGCCTTCCATCTGAATCTTTATTTTGTTGTATTTCTCTATGTCTCGTGGCTTGAGCGATGGTTGGGTATTGGTGATTGTCTCTTCCAATATCGACATAGTTATCTTACTCTTAGCCATGAGGGCTTTGCGAGACGCGTCATTGATTATTAAAGTAAGGTCTGAAAACACATAGTTTTCAGTCATCCGAGCAAGTTTATCATAGTCAAGGCCAAAGTCGTACGGTCGTTTTTTGAGAAGCATTTCAAACATCGCCTTACGAGCCTCAAAATCGGGAGGAGCGACATAAAACTTCTTGTCAAGGCGACCTGAACGTAATATTGCAGGATCCATTAAATGAGGATAATTGGTCGCTCCTATAACAAATATTCCTTTTTCTCCAAGACGATCCATATTGGCAAGTAACTCATTTACAGCACCGAGTTGCATCTGATGAATGTTTCCGTTATCGCGATTGGGCGTTAATTCGTTCATTTCGTCCAAAAAAATAATTGTCGGAGCATTTTCTTCCGCCTCCTTGAACATAGCGGCAATATTCTCTTGTGTTGCATTGACCCAGCGACTCTGAAGATCGCTTGGTTTCTTAACCATAAAGTTAAAGCCCACTTCCGCTGCCAATTGTTTTGCAAAGAAAGTTTTGCCACATCCGGGAGGACCATAAAGTAGTATACCATTAGGAATAGAAACTCCATATTGCTCGTACCTTTCCCGTTGGTTTATTGCATCAATAACTTCCGTTTTAACCAACTCCTTCAACTCCCTCATTCCTGCTATAGCAGAAAAGCCCTCACCCTCAGCCGGCTTGTGTTGCTTTGTCGGTCGTTTCCTTTCATCTCCTCCGACAATCATCTGACGAAGCATGTCCGGATCATCAATTTTTACAGAACCATTGAGTGCTGCGATAAATTCAACAGCTGTTTGGAAACGGTCTTGCGCATTAGGAAGGAGAGCTTTTTTGATAGCGTTGATAAGTTGTTCATCCAGTTCAAACATATCAATATCAGGAATCGCAAGAGGACGATCCCGCTGCCGGGAAAGTCTTTCTATCTTTTCTGCATCAGAGCAACGACCAAGATCGCAAAACCAAGGTAATTTATCATATATGAGAGTATATAAACAGACACCAACGGCATATAAATCACTTTGGACACATGAAACACCCGCAAAACGTTCCGGAGCAAGATAAAATACATTCAAATCATCCAGTCCAGGTTTGCAATTGGACATGTCAAGATAACGTGCGTATCCAAAATCAATAAGTCTTACATCTTTCAAATCGTCTGTTTTAAGATCCAGCAGAATATTTTGAATAGTCACTTCATTATGTATGACTGGTCGCGAAAGTGTATGAAGGTAGTTTAGAGCAGATAATATGGCTATTATTATCTGTTTAATTTCATATATACTGTATTCTTTACCACGAGTTATGGATTCCGCCAAAGTCTCATTGTTGACAAATTCATTGACAAGATAGCAGTATTTTTGACCTCCGATAACCATAATACCGGAATCAATATAATCACACAAATTATGATGATGAATTTTTTTTGCTATATCCACCTCAACAATAGTACCAGACTCATCTGTTTGCCAATGTTTCAGTTGTGAAGTGCATATTAACTTCAGGAAACGTTTTATCCCCTGCGCATCTTTCACTCGGTAGGTTTCCGCATTAACACCTCGTTTTATAGGCGAGATAACTGTATACGACTCAATTGTATCATTTCGTTTAAACAACATAAGTCAATGATTAAAGTATGATAATCAAGGAAGCTGTTAAACCCATTGTCGCTGTCGCGAATAATAGTAATATGCCAAAACAACCGGAAGATTTCTGTTGAATTATTACAGGTTGTTTCATCGATTGCATGGTCTCAGGTAAATCTAATTTACAATATGCTTCCTTTATAAATTGATTTGTTGTATTACTAAGTTCTGCCCCAACAGCTCTATATATATCGGGACTATAATGATACAGAACATTCTGTGCTGTTTCTATAGTTGCATAAGAATTGACTACAAAGCCAAAATACCGTTCATCTTCTTTTGATAACAACTGTTGCAACTGTAATAATATTTCTGCCGCTTTTTCTGCAATTTCTGCAAGATAAAACCAATACATTATATAAGATTTATCTTTATATAATGGTGCCTCTATCATTTTTTCGAGACGTTTCCTCTCGCGAGATTCACGGATAGCACCAGGAATCCCTCCATAAAACTGAATCTTCGCCTGACTTAGATAAGTAACAGGCGTTAGATTTCCAATGACAGAAATAGACCTCTCTACTTCTGTCATCAGGTCAACTAATTCTTGTTCCAACTCATCTATTTTTTCCATATAAAATTGTTGTCGCTATGTAGGATATATATATAATTGCACGAATTCTATATAGATAAGCCGCTGCCACGACGAGATTTCTCTCCCTCGGGGAGAAGTTCAAGCAGCGCAATGGCAATGGGCTGTAGTTTCTCTCTTGTCGGCTGGTTGTTGATTTCAGCTAAACCTTGATTGATGAGGGTACGGGCTCTATTTCGCTCCTTCCATTGAATGGTATTGAAGTCCCGGTTCATATCTTCAATGAGGAATCGGCATTGGTACACCATTGTGAGCTGGACGAAAAGGTGATTTACAATTTCTATAAGTTCACAAGCCATCTTCACATCTTGTTTACGGATGACTTCATCAATCTGAGTGCGCAAAGCATCAACAGTCTGTTTGGTTTTGCTATTACCGAAATCAGCATTGGCTTTCTCCAGACGATCAAACGCATCACGCAGTTTTGCTTCAACTCGGTCCCATTCAATTTCTTCCTCAAAATCTTCTATTTTGCGAAGAACTTCTTTGAGGTGCTGCATGACCATCTTTGATTCCGAGCTATTTACATGCTCTTGTTCGACTGAATCAAGTTGTTTTTTAAGGTCTGATACATCATGCCCCTCAGCCCCTAGATTTAGGATTGCACGCTTTGCCTTTGGCAGTTCTTTATCAACAAAATCCTTTGCATCTTCAAGCGATTGTTCTTTTGAAGTATCTATCGTTTTCTCAATTGTTATATCTTGATCAGGAAAATATGCTTCGACTGTCATTTGTTCATTACGGTCAACCTTGACGATAATATCCACATTGGCATTTTGAGGAATAGTAACCCCCACGTCATCACCATTGATTTCAACTTCTCCGACAAACTCATAGAATAGAGCTGTTTTTCCTGCACCACCTTGATCGGCCTGATATAATGGAATACGTAACACATCCGAATCCACTCCTGCGCGTACTTGAACATTCGAATGAAGTCCATTTGCTGTACCGATGGCAGGGACTGTTTTGTTCCTTTCCAATCCCGTAATTGGTTTGATTATATCTCGCCCCTTTTTCTCATCATATATAGCAAGAGAGATGTCATATGGTAGTGTGGCATTACCGACTTTCGATCCCTGTATTATAGTTATTTCATTAGGGAAGCAGTTAAGACGGCTGCCTTGATGGTCATAGCATTCTACGCGGAAAGCGTTGGGCATTCCCTCAACAAGATTCAACTCAACGACATTGCCATTGCGATCAACCTCTGTCTTGCCGCTATCCCATGTGTTATCACTACGAACGAATTGTACCATTACACTATCAGCACCTGATTTGAGCGATACCGGCACCCAGATATCAGTATCAACTGTCATGGAATCAAAATTGATTTCAAGTACCACGTCCTGAGATTGCAGCTCTTCCTTTGTGATTTCATTATCAATAGTTGAAGCATAGAGCGCCGCGCCTTCGGCAACTGCAGTCATAGGATTGATACTGCTGTCAACATTAGGAGAAATCTGCTCTTTCAACATTTGCCTTATAAGGGGCGAGTGCGTCGGCCCTCCGACAAGAATAAGCTTACCAAGTTGCCGGGAAGTTAGATTGTTTCGTTTGAGAAGTTCCTTGCAGATATCCACGGCTTTTTGGAAAAGCGGCCTAATAACACTATACACTTCATCTTTGGTAATAGTTAGGTCTATTTCAAACTCCTCTCCGTTTTCATCTTCACCCAAATCTCCCGGATCTACGTATATGCTATAACTGTCTTTGAAAGACAGTTCATTTTTTATTTCCTCCGCATAAGTTTTCATTGCCTCTCGCAATATATCTTTTTTTTCGGGGTCTGCAAGAAAGCCATCAATAGCATAGTTCTTTTGAAGATAAGGTATAAGTATTTTGTCAACAATAGCATAATCAAGGTTTTTGCCACCGAGATAATTGTCTCCTTCTGTATCAAACACTTGAATAATGCCATCTTCTACCTTTATGAGAGCCGCGTCAAAGGTGCCTCCTCCAAAATCAAATACAAGCCAATAACCATCTTTCTGTGCAGATGTCAATCCGTACGCCATAGCTGCGGCTATAGGTTCCTGTAAAAGTTCTACATGATTAAAACCTGCAAGTTTTGCTGCTTTGATAGTTGCCGTCTTCTGGTTAGCATTAAATTTTGCAGGCACAGTAATAACTACCGACTTAAAATCTTCATCTGTAATGAATGATTTAAGCGCTTTAAGTACTTCTGCCGAAAGTTCTTCGGAAGAATACTCTTTACCGTCCATGTTTGAACTGATGTACCTTTTATCCGTACCCATTGTTCTCTTGAACTCAAGATAGGTATTGGAAACTTCCGAATCCATTTTTTTCATAGCACGACGCTTGTCGCTCTTCATGCTGCTATAAGCTTTCTTTCCTACATGACAGCTTTTGTTTTTTTGGAAGTAAACGCATGACGGCATTGTGTCATCAGTCACTTCTATCTTTTTGACGGTCGGTTTTCCGGCCTCCATCCTAGCTATTGCCGAGTTAGTAGTACCCAAATCGATACCATAATTTACTTTAAGTTGTGCCATAATGTAGTTTATATGTTTTGAGAAACGGTTACTGAAGCTTTCTGGATAAGTTCGCCATTGAAATGTACCTGCGGTTTTGAGACGGCTGTAATGATACGTGTTCCTTCAGGCAGAGTCTCATCTATTACAAATTCCGGATTAATTCGCATTCCTTCATTATATGTTTGACCGAGATAAGTGACAATTTCGTAGCCATTAGCCTTGAAGTTGTCTTTGATACGATCTATCGCCTTTACCAAAGGCTTATAGCCCTTCACGGAAATATCCATTCGAGAGAGGTTCTTTTCTATTCGAGTTATTTCGTCCGCAACCTTCAGTGCAAAAGAATGGTCTGGCGTTGGAATCTGTTGCGTAATACCTGTTGATGAGTTTTGATTTTTCTCAATAGTAAGCTGCCTATCAAGAAGTTCAATAAGTTTGGTGTCAAGTTTCATAGATTCTTCTTCAAGATGGCTTTGTGCGGCACATATGGCAGAAATGGCATCTGTTCCCTTGGAAATACCACAGTGCAGAACAAAATAAATTGCTATAACCAATATTAATAGGGCAACAATACACCCAAACCCCCAATGGGCATTTGACTGAAACTTGGTCTCAACGTCTTGTATGTTCTTATTCGCAACGGCGAGGATGTCGTCAGTGTGTTTGATATTATATGAGACATCATTCTTAAGACCATTATCTACAGAGTCACTTTTTTCTTCCAAAGCAGCCATCTGCAAAGATAGCTGCTCTGTGTTTTGTTGTAAGTTATTAACTTTTTTAGCCGCCTTCTGCAATTGTTTGATTTCCTCCTTTAGACTATCAATAGTCTGAGATAATTGAATGACCATGTTGCTGTCTACTCTTTCTATTTCCGTATTATAGGCTTCAGCATGGTAGGTCAGTCCAGCTAAAAGAAAGAGTGATATAAGTATTTTATTCATAATGCGATGTTTTTTCCCAAAGATATACAAATGAGTCAAGGAATTTTCGGATAAGTGCATTAATGAGTTTGTGGTCTTTCAATGCTTCAACCCAACGAGGGGAGTTTGCATAATAAAAATTGATAAACTTTTTACCCCACCCACGTTTAGACAAATATGAATCTCTAAATTGTCGAAGCACCATTACCTGAGGATGATCATAATCGCCATAAGCCATTGTAGCTATGTAACATCCACCTGACGACGATGAAAATTTCGGTTGTAGTTGTTGCTTGATATTGTTAAGCGTAGAATTATTGCGATTGAAGTAGTCACGACACTCAGTTGTCATATCCAACGATGATATTTTAGACATAGTTGATATGGCTAATACTACACTTGATTGTAAGGATTCTGTGATTACACAACCACTAAAAATAGTATTGCTTTTCTCAACCAATGCATTTATCGCCGCAGATGCAATAGCGGAACTGATTTTAAGATATAAGGAATTTGACGGTCCGAGTTTTTGTCGAATTAATAATAAATCCGGTTTACAATCATCTATGAAAGTATCAACGTCTGAAAAAGATATTTCTCTGCCATATATCAAATTCATTGTATCTATTCTATCCCGTATGAGATCAAAACCTTGCCTTACAGGCTTGGATGAAAAGCGTTTAAGTCTTTCTCCAATTCGATTTAACTCTTTTCGCACTTTATATTCAGGACCTATCTTTTTCAGAATATCCACATTTTCTTTACATCGATCTTTTGCCATTTGTCCAACAGCAATTGATAATGCATAATTCTGAAGTTCCATTGCCTTATCCGGAGCATCTTCTTCTTCAATGTCATTGAAATAATTTATACCACACTGAAGAATCGTTGTGGCCAATTTATCGGCAATCATTTGATATTGCAAATCAGATACATCAAGAAGGGTTTTAAGTTGTAAAAGAAGTCCCTTTGTAGAGTTCATGAGCTTTTCACCTGCACGAAAATTAGCTATCGGACCTTTCGCACTCTTTGCTTCTGTTATTGCCAATATAATCTCATCAATTATTGGCTTCACAAGCCCTCCTCCAGTAATTTCTCGCCATTCTGAGGATGTCCCCGTAACCTGCATCATTTTGGCGATATCAAAACCACCATCTTTTCTCAACAACTCAACAAACAATTTAGTTAATTGTGATGAGGTTAGTTTGATTGTCTCGTTTACTGCAAGACAAAAGTCGTCGGAATATTTTTGGAACAAAGTGTCTGCATTAAGGGCTAATGCATTCGGGTCTTCCTCAATCATTGCACAGGCCATTAAGTTAAGTAGCGAGGAAACAGACTCTTTTTTATTCCAGATTTCTTTTGCTTGAGTAATATTGCCGGACGATAAATGATTTAGAGCAATGCCATCAAGCGGAGTTGCTTTAATAAACCAAAAGAGTGAGTGCTTTATTTGATCCATTGGGAGTTCAATGGCTAACTGAGCCGAAGAAACTATAGCATCGTCGCGGTTTAGAGCGGGTAAAATCATAGGAAAATCCAACGGTAAAGACACAGCTTTACCGACTTTAAGAAAGGCTTTCATCTTATTAAGATTAGAAAGCACCTCTTTCTTGGACGCATTGCTATAAACGCCTAAAACTCTATACGGATTATGCAATAATAAATTGGTAATCATATTAAATAATGTCTATCGATCATCGTTCTACAATTAAAATCCGGCCTATAATTCCTTACTGTCTTTAAAACATTTCACCTATGCTGCTTGATGTTGTTTGGAAATTGCCATTTTCTTGAAGCGTCAACTCATAAGAGAGAATATTGTCTATGAGATACGAAGAAGAACCATCTTTAGAAAACGCTTCTCCCTTAAGAAATCCTCCCTTGATCTTCTTATTCATCGGTTTGTCAGGATACCATCCTTTCCCATAGTAGAAGAAGGTTTGGTAACTATATCCATTTTTAAGATAGATTTTAGAAGAATGTCCTGCTTGGATATATCTATGACCGGCAACACTACCATTCATATTGTTATAACGCACAATAACAACGACATCCGAGTTTCTAGGAGCCGTAACAATTATTTCGGAGTGAGGGGTATAATTATCATAATACTGATTCTTTCCATACCACTGGGAATAAGGCTGCGCACCATTCGATAGCGAGTTGTTCCCGTATAGACTCTCAATACGTCTTTTCTCGGCTTCCTCTTCTCTCCTACGTTGTTCTTCTATTGCTCTTTCTATACGTTCTCTTTCTTCTTTCTGACGCCTTTCCTTTTCCGTTTCTATGCGTTCTCGGGCGTCTTGAACATAAGTACTTGAAGGATACTTTTGAATAAAAGCCTCGTACCCTTCAATATCGTCTCTCTGAATGCTATAGAATTCAGATTTGTGGTTTGAATCACAGCCGCATAAGAATAAGACTATTGATAAGATAGTTATCAACGAAAAACACTTTTTCATACTATACCAAATTAGAAGAAAATTACCTCGCCACGCGTGTAGCCATAATTAGATGATATATTTAAAACAACTTCTTCTCTTGTTGCGTATTCGTAGCAATATCGAGTTTCAATATAAAGGTTAGTCCCACAAATTTTGTAGAAGTTGGCATCAATTCTGGTTACTTCAACATCATACTTTCCTATATCAACCTTAGTAGGAATATAAACAGCCTTGACTTCCTTCAGATTACTCCATGTGTCCAAAGCTTTAGTACCGTTTGGAATGTCTACCGACTCATAAATACATGCAACATCATAACTACTACTGGAACTCTTTTGAGGAGCAATCATCAACGAAGTCATCATTAGGTATGACATGGCAGCCATACAAACTCTCAGTGAAATAAAAGCTATCCGTTTCATTATTAACACCGTATTTCTTTTCGAAACTATCCGTTTATCAGAATCAATTAGAAATAATATGTAAATCCTAAACCCAGAACTTCATAGCTCACCTTGTAAAACATAGATAAGTCGTAATGGCTACCACATATTCCAAACTGAAGCATGGTATCTCCCACATAATCTCTGGAAAACCCGAATTCATATCCACCGCCTAAATACATTGCGAGCCCTCCAAGTTCGTCTGTCCTAAGAATATTCACATTAAGAAGTACCGGTACCATAACGTCCTGATGTTTGCTGTCAAAAACATAATGTGCTCCTCCTATCAGATTGAATAATTGGTCATAACGGCCAATACGAGCATGCAAACCGACACCAATGCCTGAGTAATAACCAGAATAGGAAGAGCCTAAAAAGAATCCATCTATTCTTACATCCAAACCAATACGGAATAATTTGTCAGATTTATATACGGATCGTGAAGGATAATAGAATGATCCTGTGTTTCCACCATAACTTGAAGATCCCGAATAGCCGGAATACTTTGCTTCCTGTTTAATGTTCACTCTTACGGTCTTTCCTCCTGCCTGTACATTAAACCAACCTGTACGGGATGAAGAATTTATATTTGCATCATATGAAAGAAAAAACCATTTTCTCTGCTGTGTTTTGTGTTTATTTTTTACTTCGCACCAACTTGGCAGCGAAGATACAAAATAATCACTGGCATTAGTATTAACATCAATAACAACAACTCCATTTGTGCTCTTCACGTTAATAGATGTAGGGGAAACGGTTAAGTAAGTGGCCTCAGATGATGTCTTACTATATGATGAAGAATATGTATTTCCCGTTTGGGAGATTGATATTCTTTGTTCTTTCACGCCATTAGTGGTTTTTATGGTGAAATACGTATTTCTGGATGATGTGCTGGCATTTGATGTACACACTATGGAAATCTCATCTCCTTTTCTAGATACCGTGCACATAGATGAGGTTTGATCAACGATCCTCCACGTCATGCTACAGGAAACCGTTATCTTTTGAGTGCCGCCGGCAGATGAGAAATTCAAATTAGTCCCACTAACCCAAAGGGTCGGATTAGCCTCTTCTTTGGCTTTTTGAGCGGCATTTTGAAGACTTTTTACTGTTGCATCATTAGGATTGGCATCCAACACTTTCTGATATTCAGCTATAGCTGTATCATAATTTTTTGCGGATGCTGCTGTTTTCGCTTTATTTATAGCTTCTGCACATGATATTGCTGTCCCCAACTGCAACTGAGCGATTCTCTGCTCTTTTCCGGACAATTTATTAACAGCTTCTTTGAATTTGGTTACGGATGCACTATAGTTTCCGGCCGAGAACAACGCCTGTGCATCTTTTAATAAATCGCCATTCTGACCTAAAACAATTAGAGGAAGAAGCAAAGATGCAATGACCAATACACTCCTTTTCATGGACTAGCTATTAATTACATTATTTGTTATTATAATATGAACGAGCAGCTTTATAATCTGCCTCCAGGCTATTAAGAAGTCTTGTTTTCTGAACTGAAACATCCAATTCAGAATATATTGGATCATCCAACAATAAAATCTCAGCTTTAAGTTTGTCGTAAAACTGGGTTTTATATGCATTTATAGTACTATAAACATTATATTGATACATACCTTTATATTCGTCGATCTTCTTGGTCAAATATGCTACATGAACATCCAAAACCTTCTTTGGTATGCTACTTAACCCGTTATTAACGACTTCACTATGCTTTACTACACCCAAAGCCGTCAAATGTTTTTTAGAATCGTTTATTATTGATATGGCCCTCGAAATAGGAAAACTGCCTGTATTAAAGTCTATATTATTATAAGAGAATGATTCGCATTCATTAATAAATGCAATTTCAGAATAATATGACTCAATTGTCCTAATTAAACGAGAAAAATCCTTGGCCACTGTTCCATCTGTTTCCAAGCATTCTGTTTCTTCGCCTTCTGTACGAAGACGACCTGTTTCGGCTTTAATGAAACTTAAGTCATTACTTGACCATGCATGCCCTTTAAATACGTGATCGGCTTGAGCAATGAACTTACTTGCATATGCTGAGTAAAGCATCTTAAACAGAGCTCGCTGATTCTGACTGTTCCCAATAGTATCTGTAGTATCAGCACCGAGCCGGTTTTGTAAGGCATATTCATTTAGATGATATTTTACTATATCATAAGCATCTTTACAGAATTTGCTGTCAGGTTTATCAGAGATATCATTTATCTCTTGTTCTATCCTGCGTGTAAACTGATTTTTTGGCAGACTGATTGGTTCCACATCCGTCGTTTTCGTATAGCTCCAATAAACAGCCAAACATATGCCGATTACAGCCAAAAATGCGAGTATTATTTTTAAATATTTCATTACCTTTTTTTAAATATTTTAATTTTAATGGATTTTAATCTTTCCCAAAAAGAGTTTTTTTCTTCGCTTTGTTGAGAGATGCTTGTCTCCGATTTAATATTTGATTCGGGTATCGGGCGGCCATTTATTTGTTTTTGGTCTTGTTTTATAAATAAATCGAGTGTGTCTGTAATTTTTTTCAATGGATAGCACGTAGTAGTTTTTCCCCATAAGGAATCTTGCAGATTCTCCATTTTATTAATCAATAGGCTATCGCTATCATTAATGAGGGCATAAAACCGACTTAATTCCGGACATCGCAATAAATAAATGTTGTCATTGCTTCGGAAAACATGCTTATCAATAGAGTCTCTATGGCGCTTTACTTCAAGGATCCGTTTGGCAAGGTCTTCATTTTTTTTGATTGTTTTATCATAAAAATCTTTCAACTCTTCAGCCAGAAGTTCAGGCCCTTCAAGATACTTGATAGCATCAATCACAACCTTTTCTTCTTTTTGTTTATTTAAAAGAATAATGTTTAACACTAATGAAAGAACTAAGAAAAATGTCAAAATCAAAGAGATTAAATTACGTCTAAACCGACTTTTAGTCATTAGACTTGGTGTTAAGTTAATATGGATTTCCTCCCCTGCATCTTTGGGGCAAATTTCTTCTTTTTTAAGCACATATCCCTTAGACTTAAAAAAGAATTGATACGTCTGATCAATCTTTTCATTATAGAATGAAATCGACGAGCCCTTTAGGTTGCATTCTTTATTTTGATTGTCAAGATAGGAAATCGTAACCGATTTGAGTGGTTCATTAGTCTTTTCGTCTGTCAATTTAAATGAAATCTTTTTTTTCTTATCAATCCTTAGTTTTATTATATTTTGTGATGACTTTGGAGTGAATGACTCATTATTAATTATAATTATTGATGGGTCGTTAGAAGCAATAGTCCACGTTTGATTTAATTGCTCTCCTTTAAAATGAAGTTGATCTCCCTCTAACGGCACTTCTTCTCCTTGACAATTAGTACATGTAATACAATTAACTTCTATTGGGGAATTATCCCATAAACAAACCTGGAGTTGAATATCTTTAGATACAATCTGCAATTTTTTGGGTTTGACTGTTACTGTCCGGTTTGACTCATTAATCTCTAAATCATCTTTTAAGGTATCAGTATCAATCATTCCTCTCTTTTCAGCAGGATGATAATATGGCTTAGTCCATTGAATGTATAATTCATCTTTCTTATAAAAATGCTCATTTGAAAACAGTGGCGTCTCATGGCCATCAGGGGAAACGCGTTTAACCGCAATTGAAGAGATTCGGGGATCGGGCAACAACACGATACGGTACCTTTTATTGTAAAGGTCAACTTGTTTAGAAAGTTCTGCATCTGGATTATGCTTAAATGCACTAAGCGGATCTTCCTGTTTGTATTGAAACTCCTCTTCAATAAAGAACACCTGGGAATATGGAGCATATGCTTTTTGATATGGATTGTCAAAATATTCGACAAGTTGTTCGGGAGAACAATAAATATAAGCAGCATCTTGGCTTCCCATGTCAATATGCTCTATATCCAGCGGATCTACAGGTTTCAATTGGCTATCGTATTGATTGGCGATTGCGGATAACTTGTTCCAATCTTCCTGAATATCTCCAATGGAAAAGGTGCAAGCATAAGAGTTAAAATACTCTGATGACAATTTGTCTAAAAGTTTTCGGATATCGGCGCCTGGCAAAAACTTATCATCAGGAATATATACGGAAAAACTGATGTTGCCAAGACTTGATCTTTGAACATCATAGCCTAATACATATTTCGTAAAAATTTTTCCGTCGCGAGAGAAAGCGATAGAATATAAAGATTTGCCATAATAATATGGCTTATTCTGAGCATTGATAGATTGAACATCTTTCGCGAAATCATAAAACTCCGCAGGCGTAGGGGATGGATATAATACACAATATCCTCTTTTCCTCCCTTGAACAAAAATCTTCATATGATACTATGCATTAAAGAAATCAAGAATACTCTTTTTTGTTCCAGGGACTCGTTCCAACAAAATGTCTACTATTCTTGATGCCGATGTCCCCTCAAAATTACATATCTGCTGGAAATATACTTTCCCTAATGAGAACGGCTCTACAGTAAGTTTGCCACCATTGATGCTATATTCCCTACAAATATTTTTCAGTACATTAATGAAAGCGCCATATCTTTGGTCTTCCAGATATTTTTTTGCGTATTTTATTCTCTCAGCATAATCGTCAGCAACGTGATTTCCACTATCATCAATAAGCAAATCACTTTTTGTCAATACAACATATATGGCATCGGTCGTTTTATCGAATAACTGATGTCCCCTAAAATAAGTTGCAGTTGCTTGGAGATAATCACCCTGGGTTAAACCTCTTTGGTCTCTCCTATTATCACGGCCGGCGTCAATAAAAAAGAAATGTATTTTTTTGTTTTTGCTTGCCAAGAACGTATTAAGCGTGTTGAAAGTGTTTTCATGGCTTTTAGTAGGCAGGCGCAGACCAGCGGTTTTCCAATAAAAGCACTCAAAAATCTCGCCGGAAATTTCAATTAAGGACACTGAACGGCTCTTCTTTTCTTTCGGTAACTGAAGAGAGAACGGCAAATACTGAGTAGTCTCTACCGGACTAGGTGAAGGAAGGTAATCATTGGCCACATTGTCATGTGAGAAGATGTTCTTTAATTGTGTAGCATAATTATAGCCCGGGCCTGAAGCGATAGTTAAACACCCCCGATATTCCGCCATCTGCAGAACAGCGCCCAAGGCACAAGTTTTACCAGAGCCAGGACCACCCCAAAAATACACCTCAGTATATCCTTCGGGAATAGATTCGGGTGTTGCACCAAGATTTAAATCAAGAGGTGAAATATTCCTTAAATTATCTATTGCACTCATAGGAATATCGCAAACAGATGTCAATTCATTCCGCGAAATCGTCCCGTTATCAATATAATTCAATATTTCTGTAGGAGAGTATGTGTTCGGATTTAGTCTGATTCTTTCAAGAATCTGTCGATGTTCATTTTTACGGTTTTCCTCCCTGCATTTTGCACGATTTATCAAATCTTCCGCCTCTGCGACATGTTGGTTTGTGGGATATTTCTGAATAAAATCCAACAATTGGGCTTCGTTTTCTTTATTGACGGAACCCCATGTTTGTTCAGCCTCTTGATCCGCAGCAGATATAATCTTCGTGACAGCCTTTCTTTTGGTCGCGTCCAACTCATCAGTATCACGAAGTTCCTGAAGCGTAACTATTCCGGCCTGTATTATTTGGGCCAACTGTAAAGCAGATAGTTCAGAAACATTGTTTAATATATATTCTTTGTCCATAATAGGTTGACTTTAGCAAATTACAATTCGTTGTCAAGTACTTTATCTCTCCCAAATACTCTTTTAAAGCCGGGAAAGCGTGTATCCCGTTTTGTGATTAACCAAGAAAATAACATTAAGGCCCATAGAAAAATAGAGAGTAGTATAGACAAAATTTTAGGATACTCCATTTCGGTTAAAAGAGGAGAGACATCGCCAAATGACAATTCATAAGAAAAATCTTTTGCAATTTCGCCTTTCTCTCGAATCTTAGAATAGCCAACCAATTCATTCCGCCATTCAGAAGCTCTCGCCGACAGTTCATTTGCTACGATTGGGATACCTATAGGCTTCCATTGAGACACAACATCTCTTTGTTCGTTAAGCCATTTGATTGCAACATCTTTTGTGCCCTTTTTTGAGACAGTATCAGAATAATTGGTAGGGAAAAGATCCGCATGCAAGGTAAATAATTTATTCTCAATCTGTTCGTTATCCGGAACGCCTTCTGCCCCGAAGCCATAGTTTAAATAATCAGTCGGACGTGTTCTTTTGGCCGCCACAACACTTTTCAAATTTGTTTCATAAAATGACTCTCGATTTTTGGCGTATGTCTCATAATCATCAAACATTTTTGTGGCTCCATCAATTGATGAAAGAAGACTTTCCTTAATTTGTTCTTTTTTTGAAGAAACCGTGAAGTAATGAGGAAAAATAAGATAACTTACATAAAAAAACAATATGGTGAAAACCAACACCAAAGAGAATTCTGCAACAATATGGGCTTTAAAAGCTTTTCTTACTGTTTTTTGCAGTTTGGCCATCAAACTTAGGATTCCAAGAATGACGACTATTCCAACAGCAATAAAAATACTAATAGATAAATCTCCTTCGGTCACGAAGTTTAGGCCTAAAAAACAAATAAAGCCAAATGCGAGAGCCGCTAACAAAGTTAGCAAGTCTGCCAATGAAAACTTAGATGCTTTCATCATATTATCTCCTATTATTAATTCTATTCAATTCGTTGTTAACTCGATCCAATTCTCTCTGCAACCTGTCCCGTTCCTGTTCCAACTGCGCTTTGCGATCATCACCACGAGAGGGAACGGGTAGTGAGTCCTCTTGGTTAGAGGCTACTCCATTAACAACCGTAAAAGAACAAATGTGGACAGCCTGTCCAACCTCACTCATTGTCCCATTATAAGTATCTGTCTGCCCCTCGTGTTTCACCATAACAGTAAAAGGCGTGTCGTTTGTGTCAATATGTCGTTTATAGTATTGCACATATACATTGTAATTTCCATTGGGAGCCTTTCCGGAGGGCCAGAAAATATTCTCCATGGGCTCCTGACTATCCGGATACTCAACATTCATATCTATTTCCAGTTCTCCTCTGCTAGCTGATCTTTTATTTTTGTACCAAATAGTCTCTCCATAAGGATCTGTACATATTAAATCCAGATCGTTGTAATTCTTCCAACCGAGAAGAATTTGTACATCTCCAGTAGATGGTATTGGCGGATTTTCTTCGAAAGAACCATTTTTTACCATCTCAAGGGCCTTATCCAACTGAATCAATTGACCAATATCTCCAGTTGTCGGCAGACCGGTCGTCTGCAATATTTGAATAATCTTTTTGGTGGTTATAGATGGATCAATGCTCTTTATGAGAGCGACTGTTCCTGATACGATAGGGGCAGCCATACTAGTGCCACTCATCCGTGTATATTCATTATCGCCTACGGTACTGACAATGTCGACGCCAGGCGCAGAGATTGTCGTATCATCACCGAAATTACTAAACGCAGTCCTTTCTAAAACTTGATTCTGCCTGCCGGTTGCCGCCACCGTAATAAACAATTCGGGCCGGTGGAGAGCATCTACTCCTGCAAGAATGTTTTCATTGCCGGCAGCTACAACAATGGTGCAATTTCTTTTTGCGGCAATGCGCATTACTTCACGCCACAACCGTTCTTCTTCCTTGAAATGGTTGTCAACAAGCTCCTGTTGTAGCTGCAATGACAATTGATCGGCTTGTGCAAACGATAAACCGAGGGACACATTAACGACATCGGCACCTTGATAAATAGAATAAAGAATTCCGTCCAAAACGGATGTTATTGTCATAATCCCATGTTGGTCTGCTACTTGAACGGGCATGAATTTGCACTCGGGCGCAATGCCACTTAATCCTTGTCCGTTGTTTGCTATAGCCAGTGCCGTCCCAGCCACATGAGTTCCATGATCAACACTTTGGCTGAATACCATTTTCGAGTGAGTCCATACATTATACGGCTTAACGACCTTGGATTTAAGCTCTATATGGTTTATATTGAATCCATTATCTACTACGGCAATCGTGATGTTTTTGGAGCCGGTTGAATAATTCCACCCTTGATAGGCTTTTATTTCAGGGAAATACCATGAATAATCAGTATTTGAGAAGCCGGGATCAGAAGGAGTATACTGTCCTTCGAATAGCGTTTCATCGAAGATGTATAATTCGTACTCTGGCGAAAACCGGGATGGGATCTCAGCTTTAAGCTTCTCTCGTTCATCGGCCGGTATATCCATCTGAATTCGCTTGACGACATCGTCATAGTAGACAATGGTATATTTATCAGAAGGATAAGCATCCTTGAACGCCTTGGCAAAATCCATAATACTCTTATCCTCATTCTCCATAAGGATATTTAGTCTATTGGCAACGATGCTTGGATTCCCCGGGATAATCTGCAATTCATCAGAAGGCGGCAATATGCCTTGATTAGGAGGAAGGATACCGGCATAGGCAGGCGGAGTCGGCGTTGCCCCATAAGGATTGGACGGATCATAGATCCCGCCAGAAGCAGAATTGCAACCAGGAATGAAATTGGAAGCAAGCCATACAAAAAGAAGCAAAAACAAAAGGAGAAGCAACCATCTAAGCCACTTCCAAATCGATTTCCAATGACATCGAGTATTGGAGACAGGTTTTGGTTCTGGGTCCGGGTCCGGAACCGGCTCTGGAGTCAGTGTCGGTTCCGGCTCTGGTTTTGGACTATGTTCCGGTTCTGGAGTCGGTTCAGGAACCGGTTTGTTTGGCTTAGACATCCTCTTCCTAATCACATTAATATCATCTCGTACATTCTCTCTCATCTGCATTCCCCAGGCACCCAGAACCACTTTTCCATCATAGCAGAATAAAAATCTATCATCCACCACCTTAATCGCTTTCGTGATAAACTTAGCTTCATTAAGTTTCCCTGCATCTTCTAGCTCTTTGGCTTTGAGACGATAGTGTGATACTGTATCTTCTTTTATGGCTTGATATCTAACTCGCTCTTCAGCGGATAACTCAGACAGCAAACGAGGTTCTTCCTTTGATCGAATTCCATGAAATTCAATCTTATCATCCTCCACGACAGGCCAAGCTAAGAAGTATTGATATTGCGGATTTATAACGTTACCTATTACGCTGTTTTTTGCCGCATTATATCGCTCAAAGATGGATTTGCCACCAATCATTTGAAGGGCTTTGAAATACTTCAAATCAGTGGTAAACAAAAGTTGATGATTGATTACCTTTTCCATATTAGAAGCGAATATTGGAACACTCGTTTATAATCTTCCCCAAACGTTCATTGGCAGAAACATCGTAATTGGGGATATCGCATACGGAGACGAACCCTATCTTTAAACGATTATACCAATCAATGTAATTCTTATAGTTCGGCAGCAAACGCATCTCTTCCGGGTGAAATTTGAGAATCTCTGTCCAATTCTCAACCCGATAAAACATCTTTTCTAAAGAAACTTCCGAATCCGAGACAACGTCAAAGACAAGCCCAAGGCTATTCCGCTCATTAGCCTGTTGTAAATCTGAAATTTCGGCTTCGTCAAAGTATTCGAAACCGACACTCTGGATACATCTATTCAAAAGTTCAGCGCTGATATCTGCAACTATCTCATACGGTAAGTCTGTTTTCCCATGCCCATCTACATAGCCGCGAATATGTCGGGCTATAACATTCGCCAAATCAATCTTTGCGAATAACTTCTTGAACATCTCCGCAATATCTTGAAGGGAAGTATTTTCGTCCTCTGCCAGAATGTGTTGAATTATCCTTTTGTCGGGAGAAAAAATACTGGCAAACCAAAAGTCCAACAACGCTTCGGCTAACTGTTGAGCATTATTCTTTATGAGATCCTTACCTCCGGATATCAAATCCTCAAGATTCACATTTTTTTCCTTCAACTCCTTTCCAAACTGCTCTTTCTGCTCATCTGTCACCTTCTCATAATGTACACAAAGTTTCTCAAAGTAGGACTGAGCGGTATCTTCGGCATCCACGGGCACTTGAATACGATAGGTACTATATATGTCTTGGTTAATTACATCTTGATGCTCAATATCATCAATGCAACCCCTAAACAGGTGAAGAACGGCACTTTCATCAACCATCAAATCCCTCATCAAACGACCATACTGTCGTATCCCATCTGCAGCGAATGCCGTATCAAGTTTGAGTTGAATATTGCCGGCCGTTGATTTTGCTCTCAACAACTCTTCATCTTTGTCTGCACTATGGTAATGTTTGCGAAGTTCTGTCATTAATGCTTGATTGATCTGGATTAAGTCTGATTTGACTTTAATCTGACGTGCAGCCTTACTGTTCGATGCAGCGATTGTTAGTTTCTCTATTATTAAAGCTGTTCCGTCCTTGTTAATAGACGCAGCTGCATCCCAGGACGCGGCCGGGTCTTCAAAATGCTTTTTAACAAAATCATAATCAATAAAAGACTGGCGTAAATCCTTTCGAAAGTTAGGATTCTGCGGCGGTATGATTTCTTCTTTTTCTTCTTTATACTGATTATAACCAGAAAAAAGTCTGCTTGGTGTCTCTGATTTTTCGAAATCGCGTAATAAAAAGATATTACGGAAGTATGGTTCTGCAGAAGTCCAATTATTAAACCATGAATATGTCGGATTTTCGACCTCTATGTATTCCTTGGCCAAAGTAGTATCAAAACGTTGCTTCCAACGATAATTTAAAGATGATTGATCTTTGCCGTCATGCAACGGATCATATGCCATATTGACATTGAAGAATGTGCCAATGATAAATAGGGGCGATATCTTCGATGTTTTTATATATAAACTGCGGGTTTCGGCATCCATGCCAATAACTTTTTCAATCCAATTGTTCAATAAACCTGGCATAAGCCGTTGGGCCGCTTGTTCATGCTTGGCACAAAACATGAGAATTCTAATGCGCTCCGAATCGGAATATTTATTGAACAAATAAGCAACTTTTCCACGCAAAAGAAGTGCTGGTATTGATTTTTTTTCAACAGCGTTTAATTGAATCTCCATTCTGGAACGGGCACCAGGAAAATCCAATAGATCGGTATATTCTAAAAATGGTTTTTCTTTAATGAGTTCTTTTGGCTGTCCGAAAACCAGTTCTGCAGTGAGAGCGCACAGAAAACTTTTTGAAAAAACCACCTGCGTACCATTATTCAAAAGCACTGTTGTTGAAGGGGTATAATTAGGCTCAAGATGGTCAGGTGCAGAATAAATCTCGTGCATGCGCTTAACGTCCAGCAATGTTCCATAAGCATACAAAACAGATTCAATAGGAAGATATAATTCTTGCGAGAAATCAAGTTTCTGATATTCAGAGATTAACTGACCAAACAACTCAGTAAACGCGTGATCCTTATTCCACAATAAACAAAACACGTCTTTCCAGTGACTTGGATCTACTGACTGAATCAACTGTGGAATCATTTTGAAAAACCCAGAATCCTTGATTCTGTCCGCCTTTTGAAAATACGCATCGAAATAATCCGAGATATCAAGGACGTCATCCTCGGTTAGAATTGACTGTTTTGATGGAGTACCCTTGTATGATTCTTGAATCGCGTTCAATTCCAATTTCAATTCTTCTGCGGTAAAAAGATGAACTTCGGGAGTTTCTTTGAGAATGATGTCGTTATAAAAACTATCACAAAGGACCAAAATCAAATCTGCCGGAGACAAAAGGACGGCTTTGATTGGAAACTTTTCATCAATCGGAGTAAAATTAACGGAAAAACGGGACACAAGCGAAGTTGACTCACTCCCTCCGCCTGGAGGGTTTACGGATTCAATGAAATTGTACTGAGTCCCGTCACCCCCTTGGAGGGAAAACTGACTATGTTTCCCGGAAAGCAAACTGCTTACCAGATAAGATTTTCCAACTTGGCTTTCGCCATAAATTGCAGTAGCTGGATTACATCCCAAAACGAATCGTTTCTTTTTAAGTTCCCGACGACATTTTACAAGTATATCGTGTGATTCCCTGCGTTTATTGCCTTCTAAAGCAGCCTGAATCCAGGAATCTGCTTTTTCTATAACCTGAAGTTGTTGTTCTATACTCTGTATCATATATCAAGGGTTATGCATTATTGACATTTAAATCGAAAATACCTGAATCTAACCAAAAATTCTCCACTTCACTCATGCTCTGAATTTGCATATTAATAAAATTTCTATTTACAGAATTACCATGAACATCATCAATACTGTCAACATTAATCTGCTCTTTATCTGCAACATAATCACGAGCCAATCTAACTTTAAGAGGAAATCCTTGTATTATTTTTTGCTTTTCATTTTTAATCCCCGTGGCTACAGTATTATCATCAATGTCATCATCATAACGTCCGCGTACTCGATCCTCAATCTTATAATCATTGAAATCAATCATATAAAATGGCCTGGAGGGATAAGAAGGTATATTTCTTTGTCTTGTGCCAATACGATATGGTAAAGAACTAACCTCAATGGTAGCGACATTGGTGTCAGGGGTTAAAAAAGACTCCGTGAATACCTGATTGCTATCTAAATAACCAAAATAATCAGTTGTAGGTTGCAATCGGGCGTTCAATTCTGACAGATCTAAGGTGAAGCCATTTAGACCACCATTGGAAGCAATCTGGCCAATCATGGCCCCAGTCGTAACAATAGATTTCGGGTTTATGAATCCTCCATTTCCATCAATAAACGGATAACGTTTATCCTCGGGATACCAGCGTCCGACACGATAGTCGTTCATAGCTTTCAGCCTATTCGGAGAAATAGCAAAATATTCCAAGAATAAAGATGTTAATGGCTCCAAGGACGTTGGTCGGCCGGATAATAAAACAATATCACACTGATAACAGGAGAAGAGGGATGATATCTTTCCAATCAATGAATCAAACGTCTTTTTGATCAGTGCAGCCACGACATTCCTGTCATATGTCCACGTTAAATCTTGCAGTCTAAAGCCAAAAGATTCTTCAAAATGAGTCAATACCGGTTGGGTAGGGATATTGTCCGCAAATATATCGTCAAAAGAAAGATCCTTTCTCTCCTCTTTATTTTGTCTCATCAACTCAAGGTAGAAGGAAACAATAGGTACAGATACTTGAATATTGAAATCACTTCTTAGTTGCCTGTTACGATAACTAACACCATTATTCGTCCCCAAGAATGGCTGCAATATTTCTATGGGATTTTTGCCCATCTCTCGCAGTTTTTGTTCAATGGGTGAATACTTCCCTTCTATAACAAGTTGATGAACCAACTCTTTTAAGAGGTCATCTCCGGCTTTATAAAAACTGTCCCAGAAAAGAGGTACCGGTGTTAACTGACATTGTTGATTACAATCCTTGAATTTGTAGGCCGCTATCATAACGTCAGTTGTACCGGCCCCGATATCGACAGAACCAATAGTTAAAGATTTCTCCTTATAATCATCCAAATCATCACGAACCTTTCCGTAAAAATTAAAATACTCCCGAACATGACGTTGGTACCGTTCTTTGATCTCCGCATACAAGAAGACGAATTGAGCGGAGGTCGCTTCATCGTATATCCAATCGGACTTGTTCGCAATAGATTTAGCAGAAGGTATTACCTGTACTTGTTTGCGTAATTCAGCATCATCACATACTTCATTGAATGTGTTTTTATAGAATCTGTCAAGCATTATGGCAGCATCCTCTGCACATTTTCTTAACGCAAGTTGCTCAATGTGAGACATGGCCGTAGGGGCAGTAATAATAATCCGACCTACGCGTCTGGGCATGGATTCATCTCCCCAATAAGAACGCTGCTCATAGGAATTGATCTGAAGTCTGGCTTGAGATAATATTTCCAGAAAGGCGAAGGTCATCAGAGTCTTTCGAGAATAATGCATCATTATTCCGCCATTGCCATCAATGTTAAGCGATCCATCCGTCTCTAATTGTTCTGAAATGCCTGGCACATAAATCGAATGACTCTTATCCTCTTCCCCTGAAACGTAAACGAACTCCCATTCATTTTTTTGAGGCCGTGAATCCCATAAATAACGCTTGGGGCTAGAGAATGTACTATTTTTTTCTGCACCTATATTCATATTGGCCGCTTTATGAATAAGCTGGCTTGCCTCTTTGCCCAAACGGATAAATGAAGGATACACAAACTGATGACTATTAGCGAGCCCAAAGTTTCCTCCTATGTCGGCGGCGCGGAAAGCAAGGCGCATATCAAATGAATCTCTATGTTTGTTCAACCCGCCATTCGCATTAATCGGTTCTGTGAAATCTTGAAGTTCAAGAGGGCTGCACTTTGTAAAGTCTCCACCATCAAATAAGACGGCACAAGTACGAGAATTCCCTATATCTACAACTAAATCCACATTCCCTTGTCCAACATTAGCATCTGAAAACAGGGTTAACTGAGGAATACTCGCAAACTTAGACAAATAGCGGATAATAAACATAAATAGAGCCAAATACCGAAGCTTTGGCATACGAATTCCTCGAAGTTCTTGAATGGTGTCTACACCATGAAATAATTTTAGAAGGTAACGGTCTACCCACTCGCAATTAAATTCCTCTGAGCAATACGAAACAAGTTTGAATTCGTTATTGCATATAGCATACGTCTTGCTATGCTCTGTACCGTTAGTAAATATCGGCGTCTCGTTTAAATCTTCATTCTCATAATCGTCATTCTCTAACACAGACCTTGTGTCAAACGCTAACAGTAACGTATAACGACGTTCTCGCCCTGAATTGCTTATAGGAATGAGTTTGCCTCTACACCAATTGGTAGGGCCAAAAGCACTTTTCTTTCCCTTTAACAAAAAGAATGGTATGGGAAACCACACATTTTCAAGCTTTCCCCATTCTCCATTCATAATTTGTCCGACTGTGATATCAAAGCAACCGGAATCGATAGCATCTTCAGTATCTATCTGAATGATGGATCTTTCATCGAACTCTTCATCTGCACGAATGTTCTCCCAGCTTTCGGTTACATCTCCGCCTATAGCATATCCAAGATCGGCTAACGCAAATTTCTTTACCCATACTTCGGCTTCCGGAAAATAGTGTGCAATCTCTATCTTCTTTTGCTGTTCATTGACATCAAACCATTCATGAAAATACATTCTAAAACGGTTGTTCACGTCAAAAGTAACGGGAAACGAAAAAAACTGAATTCCCGTATTGGCAATGAGGTTCATATAAATAATTATTATTCTTTTAGATATCTTTATTGTTTAACACAATGCTGAAGTGGTCATCGTTGTCATCCTGCCATTGAATTCAAACAACAGCAGTTGATATTTTTTATACGATTGACCAATTCTGCCTTGCCCGCAGGAGTTGCAATCTCAGTCCACGTTTCCAATGCCTTATGCTGGAACGGTATGACAACGATTTCCGTTCTCTCGTCAGAAATCTGCATTATGTCATCAATCATAGCGACTTTGACCTTATCCCAAATATCGGGACAACCGGCGGCTTTGCCTTTCATGGAAAGCGTAACATCCCACAAATATATTTGCCGGGTGTCCTTTACCTGCACATTTTGAGCATCAATGCTGAAAGCCGCAAATGTCGCAATAAAAGAAATCAAAAGTTTCCTCATATCTATTGGTTACATTTAAAATTTTTACATGCATCTCCTCCTGCCATGGCACCGTTCTCGACGGCGGAACTGACAGTATACTCGGATCCAGTCGTTTGCAATGTGGTCATGCATCCTCGACTGCCCGACTTTTTATTGCTCCCCCAATATAAAGCCGTGAATCCGGCCCGTTTGCAATATCTTCGCAAGAGAGAGCATCTTTTTGCAATTCTTTGTCATCCTTTGCCATACTACACTCCATATCCATGATTTGCATGACTTTTACAACATTTATTTAAACAATTCGCATTTGATGACATTGTCGGACGCGGCTGAATATCAAAAAACTTTTATGTTTTGTTACGAAAATGTTCTGTTTGGGCCTAATAGATAATTATGTACAAATCAGTTGATTAAAATTCAATAATGCACCTTTGATTGAAATTTTTTGTTGCGTTTTGCTTGGCATATGAAATTATTGTTGTATTTTTATTTGCCCGTTTGTATTCTCTCTTGCGAAGAGATAATACATCTGAAACGGCATTAGGATTTTATTGTGCATTGTCTCTCAACGACTTTCGCGACATTGTAAAATTGTTGTCCTTCATGCTTTTGAGGTAAGCATAAAATTAAAATATCGATCAGGCCTGTTTTGTCAAATGATTTTTATGATTATATTTGCCGCACAAACGGATTCTATGCACATCTAACAATTCTTTAGGCCATAACAGGCACACATTTCAACAAAACACCGGACGAAGTCCGTCCCGAGGGGTATTGTGCCCTTACGCGGGCGGCCGGGTGGCCGGTGAAGTTCTTTGGAATACGTGTGAAAAATGTACACTGTTATGACTAAAAATTATCAACTTGTGGCCTGGACCGATAAGGGCCGGGTCAAAATGATTCCCTCTGAAATCAGCACATTCATTCACAAAGCTTTGGATGGGATTGACCGTCTCTGCGAGCGGATCCGGTACGACACCTGGTACGAAATCGGTGACATCCTGCGGGTGAGCCGTGCGTACGAAAGACTCGCCGTCCGGCTTCTTGACCTCGGAAAGACTGAAGATGCATTTTTCCAGTTTGCCCGGGCGGCCGAATGCTGCTGCGACGGAGACAATTGGGAAGACTGTGAGGACTACGAAGACCTGTGCCGCCCCCTGCGCGGACGTTTTTTCGCAATGTACTCGGAATGCGAGGCTCTGGTCCGCCGATATCCGGAACTCGAATATTCGTGGGGGAAAACCGGCCTGCAGAAATGCTTCAGGTATGTCACGGCAAAGGACATGTGGATAAACCGGGATTATATTGTCCGCTGCGGCGACCCCGATGAGGCCTGGAACTATACAAAGGCCCTGAACTTCGGCAAGAACGAAGTCTATCGTCATCGAAAAACTTAGAGTATGCGTTCCCGAATATCATCGCTCAGTATGACTGATTCATTACGGCAGGAGCCAATCAATTGCTGATACAATATGAATGATCTTGCCGTCGATTTCGACATCCCGGGTAGGGGAGAAAGCAATCAATGTCAGGTTGTCGCAATTAAGAGATTCGGACGCCTGTAGCAGGGCTGTGCTTTCTCTGTTCCAGGACTTTTGCGTATCAATCTCGTAGGCGACTTGGATCAGTTCTATGGTCTGGTCCTTGTCGCAGACGACGAAGTCCACCTCTTTCGTCCGGGGATTGGCTTTGTAGTAGTAAACATCCCGAAAATCGTACGCGCAGCGACGGAGCAACTCAATGTACACGACGTTTTCGAGTCTCCACCCGATATTTTCTCCCGCCATCGAGTTTTCCCGATTGTTCTGGAAACCGGGGTCGACCAAATAGGCTTTCTGGCTCCGGATTCTGTTTTTGCTCTTGAAAGAATGCCGGGGCTGTATCTGTATTAGGAATGCCTGGCGAAGGTAGTCCGTATACTTCTTGCAGGTCTTGTCGCTGATGCCGAGAAGTTTGGACATTCCATCATAGTTGATTTCCTGACAGGCGTTGCTGATGAGATGGTTGGATATCTTACGAAGCGCGTCCATGTTCCGGATCCCGTAGCGACGTTTGATGTCCTTTTCGAGAACGGCGCCGATAAGACTTTCGATGTAACCGCGTTTGTTTCTCAACCGCTGCAATTCCGGAAATCCTCCCGTGACGATATAGTCCATAAAGGCTTTTTTGCGGGAGGCCTCCGCCTTCGTGGTGATGTCGGCGGCGGTGTCTATCTGATGGTACGTGCAATACTCTGAGAAAGAGAATGGGAACAGACGTATTTCGTTGTACCGTCCGGTCAAGTGAGTGGCCAGTTCGCTGCTGAGCAATTTTGCATTGCTGCCCGTTACAAAGATCCGCATTTTGCTTCGCAGAAGCCGATTGACGAACAAATGCCAGCCATCCACGTCCTGAATCTCGTCCAGAAAGAGATACGGAACATCGGTACCATAGAGCTGATATATGCAGGAAAGGACTGTATTCAGGTCCTTCGCTTCCATCCCTAGCAGGCGGTCATCGTCAAGGTTGACATAGCCGTACCGTATTCCGTGTTCCAGCAGTACCTTATGGCAGAGAGTCGACTTGCCGCTGCGCCGGACGCCAATGACAATTTGTGCCATCGTGCTGTCGAACTCGAAGAGCGATTCCTCCTGTCGGGATACCCAACCGGCAGGATCATAACCCGCAATTTCATCGCGTTGTTCTGCAAGGACTTGCCGTATAATTCTTTCTTCAATCATGTTATTGCATAAATGATTGATACAAAGATAGTAAAAATATCCAAATTCCGATAAAATGCAGAAAACAGGGTCGTGAATTCCGATAAAATGCATATCGACTCACATCAATTCAAGCCCTGCAGTGCATTAAAAATGCGTATTTGGAGAACGAAACCTTAAGAACCTTCTGAACCTAATAATTAGGCATTGAGAGTTTTAGAACGGAAGTTCCGGACCAAAGTAGGCCTCCGGCTCGTTGAGAACTCGAATGTCGCTATCTTGGAAGAGTTTGGCCTGCTTATCCAGTTTTTCAAGTAGTTCTCTTCTGCGCTTGATGCTATTTAGTTCCTCGCGACGAGTTTTGCTCATCTCGAGGAATTTTTCTTCTTGGTCGATGCCAAGGAAACGACGGCCCAGAAGGTTTGCCGCAATACCGGTGGTGCTGCTTCCTGTAAAATCTCTCATAATTATGCGTTTCCTACGTTAGAAATCATCAACTCAGAGATGGCACCACGGCCAGAGGCATCAGAGTTAATCATTCTGGAAGCGAAGACCCGTTTGACGATGAAATGTTGATAGATATTGTCGAAGAAGTTTTCTTCCGGATTTACCTCCTTGGGATCGGAATTACTTGCTACGAAGAGTGCCTTTTCATTGCTTATCTGGTTACAAAAGTCTCGGAGCCGAAGTTGCTCGCTATCATCGAAACCCTCTTTGGCATAAGAAGTGAATGAGGATGTCTCAGTGATGGGCTTGTACGGGGGATCGAAGTAGAACAATGTATCAGGACCGGCGAAACGACCAGTCTCGGCAAAGTCGCCGCAAAGAATTTCGACCTTCTGAAGAACTTCAGAACAGGCACGGAGATTTTTCACATCGCAGATGCGCGGATTCGCATACTTGCCGTGTGGTACGTTGAATTTGCCTTTTGAGTTGACCCTGTAAAGGCCATTGAAACACGTTCTGTTGAGGAAGATGAAGAGCGCTGCCGTTTCTATCGGCGTAGTTTGTTTCGTGTTGAAACGGGCTCTCTTCTCCATAAAATAGGCCTTGCGGTCTTCGGCGTTTAAGGGAATGTAATCGTCTTGGATATGAGTAAGTTCTGCTATCAGGTCCCTTACATTCTCCTTGATGACACGATAGGTGCAGATGAGCTCTTGGTTGATATCGTTGATGACAGCTCTCTCAATGTTGGGATACTCCTGAAGAATCCAAAACATAACGGCACCTCCGCCCACAAATGGCTCAACATATGTTATATGCTGCCGCATAGCAAAGTCGCTTGGTAGCGATTTGCGTACCTCGTCAAGCAGTTGAGTCTTCCCTCCAACCCATTTTATGAATGGCCGAGCCTGTGTCGTGCCTTCGAATTTCATAAGCAATTCATATTTCTACAAATTTACAAAAAGCTCGGATCGGTCAAAATGGAAAAGTGATATTTTTTCAGACAGAATTCCGCAACTGTAAAATGTCCAACCCGCCTAAAATGTTGGCATGGAGAAATCATCGAAAAGAAAATACGCAGAAACTTCGTTATTTCTATGCGTAAATTTATGCGTGACTGCCTTTAGAAGCTGATTAGTATATTCCGTGGAGCAAGGGATACACCCAGAAGGACACCATCAAGCGCTACCGGCCCAAGTTCAAGGTGCGGGAAAGGAGTACAAGAAGAAAGGAGAGAATGCCGGCGGCCTTGTCAAGACCAGAGACAGCTTCTGTTTCTGCGCCTTCACCACCTTCCGGTATCCCGCCCCAGATGGTGATGAAGTGGACCGGCTACTCCGACTACCAGGCCATGAAACTCTTCGAGCAGGAGACGGAGAAATAATCCGGCTTGACAAAAGTTACACATAATTGGCAGGAAAAGCTTGTTTCTTGCCAAAATTGTATTACTTTTGTGGAGTAAACCAGAGGATGATGACGACTACAGATTATATTGTCCAGTATGCTGCACAACAGCGGGGGGCCTTCCGAAGGAAGGACCTGGTTGTTTGGCTGGAAAGCATAGGCACCACAGTTGGTGCCGGGCTTCAGACGCAGCTGGAGCGCCTGGTTTCATCCGGCCGGCTTATCAAATCGGGATGGGGAGAATATCAGTTGAGTGACAATGCAAAACCTCGTCTTCAACTGACACTGAAGCCAGAAACCAAGGAAATGGCCCAGTATCTGAAAAAGCGCTATCCCTTGGCTGATTTCTGCATTTGGGACGCAGCCAACGTCATTCCTTTTATGCTCCATATACCCAATATCAAAATGATTATTGTTGATGTGGAACGCCTTCTGGAGCAATCCTTCCCGGATGCAATCCGAGAGAAATATCCGAATATGATCGTGCTGCCGAACCCAACCAGGGAGGAATTCATCAAGTTCGGGAACACCAAAGACACCATTATCCTTCACACTCTCACAACGGAAGCCCCCCTCGACACGTTTGAAGGACTTTCGGTTCCTACTGCAGAGAAACTACTGGTTGATATTGTAATTTACCCCGAATTTGAGTTCCTGCAGGGAAGTGAACTTACACGCATCTACCAGGAGGCGTTCTCCGATTTCAGCATTTCCCGCAGCAGGCTAATCCGCTATGCCCGTCGCCGCTACTGCGAAGAAAAGATACAGCATATTCTTAACCGTATAAACCCTCAGAACCATGATTGACCCTCAGAGTCGAAGCCTGGAGCGGATTGAACAGGCCAGCGGTTTAATTCCCAATATTGCAGACACCGCACTTGTAGAGAAAGCTATCCGTGCCCTCTCTTTGCTGGAATCCCTTGTCCAGTCCGGTTGTCCTTTCGTTTTCAAAGGAGGCACCGCCTTGATGCTGCACCTGAATACCTCCAGACGACTCTCTATAGACGTGGACATTGTTTGTCCTCCGGGAACGGATATCAGGGAGTTCCTGGGGCAATACGGAAACGAGTACGGTTTCACCGAAGCAAAGGAGATAGAGCGTAACTCCCGCACAGGTGTCCCTAAATCACACGCTGAGTATCGCTATGCGGTTACATACCCTTCCGGCAGGCCCGTGGACAAGATCCTGCTGGATGTACTCTATGAGGATATCCATTATAGTGAAGTTGTTTCGCTCCCTATTGAAAGTCCGCTTCTTAAGCAGATTGGGGCTCCGGCAATAGTCCAGTGCCCCAGCCTTAAAGATATGCTGGGCGACAAACTCACTGCGTTTGCCCCTCATACTACCGGCATACCTTTTTACAAGAATGGGGACGAGTGCCTTATGGAAATCATGAAGCAACTCTACGACGTCAGTTCCATCCTCGACAGAATTGATGACCTGACAGAAGTCCGGAAAACCTATAGTGAGATTGTACCCATTGAATTGGGGTATCGCAGTATGGATCATCTGTCCGAGTCCGACGTTCTGGCGGACACTTACAACTGTGCCATGAATATCTGCCACCGTGGCGCTCTCGATAAAACAGAATTCGGATATTATGCAGATGGTGCCCGACGGGTCAACAGTTTCATCATACCGGAGAATTATAATGCCGATATCGCTATCCGGGACGCGGCTAAGGTGGCCTATCTGGCCCGCTTGATCCAGACCGGGAACAACCAGGTCAAGCACTATGCACCGGAAATGGATGAAGAACTTGCTGCCGCCCTCATCCAGAATCGGGATCTCAATAAGTTGAACCACATCAAGAAAATCAGCCTGGAGGCATTCTTCTACATTTTAGAGATTGAGAAAATGGCGGAAAACTAAATGGAAATGATCAATTTCGATGCCGGCAATGCAGCGGTTGCCATGCTTGTATGAATTTGCCAGGCAGATAAAGGTTTTATCCATAAACTATTGATTAGCTTCGTGTTAAAGACAATGGCAACTGAGGGGATCTCCCGGTATTGTGTACTAATGAAGATGTACAATCCGGATATCCTTGTCTGGATTATTATCTCTGAAATACTCCGCGACCAAACGCCTGTGGCATTTCTCGGGGGTCCTCCGTACAGAGGAAGCAGCAGTTGTCGAAGTCCTCGACTTTGTACCTTTCCTTGATATGTCTCTCTTTCAACAGGCCAGAAAAGACACGGACATAGTCGTCCCATGATGTAGCACATTCTTGATAAGATTTCAGCAGCTCTTTGGTCGGAGAAAGATCCGTAATATGAACGTATCCTGCGCCAAGAATTACTTTGGCGAAATACTGCAAGTCGGAGCCTTTGGCGAAACCGGCAAGTTGGCTTGCATTGTTCAAGCGAATGTCAATAATCTTTTTGACACCGGCGTCCTTCAGCAAGGTGAAGAATTTTTCTGCGGATTTCTTTGTAAACCCTATTGTGTAAAGCGTTATCATATTTATTCTTGGTTTTCGTATTCTTCTCCCGGCTTGTAGCCAATCTCTTTATTCTTCAGTCTATAAACGTCCACCCTTTGCATATCCTCTGTATACTCGCCGAACATTTGGTCAACCTCGCTGAGCTTCCCCTTTCCAACATACTCATCAATCATTTCTTTCTCGAGTACGGCATGGGGAACAATTTCATTACTATGAAGGATATGATTAACTTCGTATCCGTTATCCATGAAATAACGCGAGAGCATTGAAAAACGATGGCAGTCAAGGGGCTTGGCTTCAGAACACATTAATGCGATTCTAAAACCTTTAGCCAATCCATCGTCTATTCTTTGGACACCACGGAGGAAGGCTTCCGTCGTTACAGCCTTCTCAAAATTGACCTGCCCGCCAACGATAGAGTCTGTTCGTCTGGCGTGCTACGGACGTCTATGATACAATTGACATCCGCTAATCTGATGAGGCCAAGCAACTTTTCAAGAGTACCATTTGAATGGCCAACTGTGAAGAGGACATCCGACATATTGCCTTAGATTGACTATTCTTGATTAAAAAATACGCAGAAACTTATGTGATTTTCTGCGTAAGTTCCTGCGTAGCTTTGTAACCATACTGATTATCAGTGGGTTTTGTGGAGCATAGGAGAATCGAACTCCTGACCTTTTGAATGCCATTCAAACGCTCTACCAACTGAGCTAATACCCCGTTTTTGCGCAGCAAAATCACATCGGAGTCCGCCGCGACTTTGCAAATATACGAAAAATACCGATAAAGTCAACAAATCCGTCCGATTTTGCCGCAGTGCCTCCGAAATACGCATGCAAGGCCGGACGGGTTGCGCGGAACGGCTTTTTTACATACCTTTGGTAATTGCATAAAATGACTAAAACAATAATACAATGAAAAAATACGTTTTGATGGCGGCGCTGCTGATCCAGACGGGAGCGTTCGCACAACAGGCCGGCGACGGCGGCATTTCGGCCGGAATGCTCGAGGAAATAAGCCGCGGCTACGAAGGCACGGCGGCGGACAAGGCGATACGCAACGCCCTGAACTCCGCTTCCATCAATGTCTTGGCGGCCAATGCCGAAAACATCGCCATGATTGACACGCATTTCAGCGACGAGGTGAAGACAAAGGGCCGCACCGATCAGGCGTCATCAGGCCGCTGCTGGCTTTTCACCGGGCTCAACGTTTTGCGGGCCAGAATGATCGCCAGGCACGATCTCGGCGAATTCACTTTTTCCCAGAATTATCTGTTTTTCTATGACCAGCTTGAAAAAGCCAATCTGTTCCTGCAAGGCATCATAGACACGAAGGACCTCCCTTTCGACGACAGAAAGGTGGACTGGCTGTTCAAAAATCCCATCGCAGACGGCGGTCAATTCACCGGAGTGTCCAATCTGATAATGAAATACGGCGTAGTCCCGTCCTCGGTCATGCCCGAAACGCTGTGCGCCAACAATACTTCGCAGATGACCGGCCAGATCGCCACCAAACTGCGTGAAGACGGCCTGAGGCTCCGCGCAGCTTCCGCCGGACAGGAGCGGAAAATGAAAACCGACATGCTCAAAGAAATCTACCGCATGCTCGTCATCTGCCTCGGCGTGCCTCCGACAGAATTCACTTGGACGCGCTACGATTCCAAAGGCGGCTTCGTCAGCACGAAGACTTACACGCCCAAGTCGTTCTACGAAGAATTCGTAGGAGAAGACCTCGAGAACAATTACATAATGGTGATGAACGATCCCAGCCGCGAATACGGCAAGACATACGAAATAGAGTACGACCGCCACGTGTATGACGGGCAGAACTGGCTGTATCTCAACCTCCCTGTCGAGAAGATAAAAGAGATGGCCATCGCCTCCATAAAGGACGGCACCGCCCTGTACTTTTCATGCGACGTGGGCAAGTTCCTCAACCGCAAGACCGGCGTACTGGATCTCAACAACTACGACTACGAATCCCTGATGGGAGTGAAGTTCGGGATGGACAAGAAAGAACGGATCCTGACGCACGCAAGCGGTTCGTCGCACGCCATGACGCTTATCGCCGTCGACATAAAGGACGGGAAGCCGGTAAAATGGATGGTGGAGAACAGCTGGGGAGCCGCCGCGGGCTACAAGGGCAACATGATAATGACCGACGAATGGTTCGACGAATACATGTTCCGGCTCGTGGTTGAGAAGAAATACGTCCCCGAAGACGTCAGGGCCCTGCTCGACCAAAAGCCCGTCCTGCTGCCGGCCTGGGATCCCATGTTCTCGCCCGAAGACTGATTGACAGGCGGTTTCCTATGATGCGTCCACCACCGCAAGCGTAGCCACGCTTATGCGGACGGCGGGCGGCAGCACCGCGCGCAAGGCCCTGTGGCAGGCGCCGAGCGTCGCTCCGGTAGTAAACACGTCATCCACGAGCAGCACATGCCGGGGACACATGTCCGCAAGTTTTTTCACCGCCCGTTTCCTGACCCGGAAAGCTGAAGAAACGTTTTTGATCTTGTCCTCGGTTCCGAGCCTCGTCTGCGAAACGGTCCTGCGGCACCGGACAAGAACGTCCTGCCTCAGCGGCGCGGAAAGTTCCGCAGCGACCGCCGAAGCGACGACGAAGGCCTGGTTGTAGCCACGGCCCCATTTTCTGGTCCAGTGCAATGGGACCGGTATCACCGCATCCACGTCCCCGAACGCTTCGGAAGACGCGAGCAGCCGGCCGAGCCTCGCGGCAAAAAATCTGCCGGCGCCTCTGTCGTATTCATATTTAAGTGCCTGAGGAATATACTTGTACCCGGCTTCCGAGCGATAAAAGAACAGGGCTGCGGCAAAAGCGTATCTTTTTTCATGCTCCGACGTCCGGACGTTGAATTCATCGGCCATTGGGTTGCGTGTGCGCAGCCAATAAAAAGTAAGCGGGAAATCCGCCATGCAATATATGCACAGATGTTTTTCCCGCATTCCGAGCCGTCGGCCGCATACGATGCAGCCGCGCGGCGCATATAAGTCGACAAGGGCCGCCGCGACGTCCCTCAGAAAGGAGTTTTTCATAGTTTGTCAGGGTCTTAGCAATACAATGCGCCGTTCACGCTTATCACCTGGCCGCTTATATAAGAAGACAGGTCGCTGGCAAGGAAGAGGGCGGCATTGGCCACGTCTTCCGGAGTGCCTCCGCGGCGCAGGGGAATCTGCTTCAGATAATCTTCCTTGACCGCGTCGGGAAGCGCGTTCGTCATATCGGAAACGATGAATCCGGGGGCTATCGCATTGGCACGTATGCCGCGGGAACCCATCTCCTTGGCCACCGATTTGGCAAGAGCTATCAGGCCGGCCTTGGACGCGGCGTAGTTGCACTGTCCCGGATTGCCCATCAGTCCCGCTATCGAAGCCATGTTGACGATGCTGCCGGATTTCTGCTTCGCCATGCCGGGAACGACGGCATGTATGAAGTTGAACGCGGACTTGAGATTCACGGCTATCACGGCGTCCCACTGGGATTCGCTCATGCGCATGACGAGTCCGTCCTTGGTGATGCCGGCATTGTTCACCAAAATGTCGATGTGTCCGAAATCCTCGATTATCCGGTTCACCACATCATGCGTCTCCTCGAACACTGCGGCGTTGGACGCATAGCCTTTCGCCTTGTGCCCGAATCCGGCTATTTCCTTTTCGGTCTCCTCTGCGGCTTCATTGATAACGAGGTCGGTAAATGCCACGCAGGCACCCTCGGAAGCGAATTTTAAAGCGATCGCCTTGCCGATGCCGCGTGCGGCCCCGGTAATGAGCGCGACCTTTCCGTCTAAAAGTCCCATAAGCAATTTTATTTTAACTTCCGTCCCGACAAATCCGCCGGGGCCGGATTTTTGACGCGGTAAAATTACTATATTTGCGTCTGAAAAACAAAATACGGCCACGGACGGCGCAGGATGGCGCAATCCGGGGCCGGTACGTAAAAACGGCATTTAAAAATGAGACTCATACCCATATATTGGTGGAATAAGGAAATCCATAATTTCAAGGTATCACAGGACAAATTTTCCAAACAGCCGTGGGCGAACGGCGTCGTTCTGCTCATATGCGTAGCCTTGGCCATGCTCCTGGCGAATCTGCCCTGGACGAAAGACATCTACCATTCATTCCTCGACACGGAGCTGTCCATATCGTTCCACAGCCCCGACAATGCAGTAAACTGGACCTTCCCCAAAGACATGACGGTGGAGAAATTCATCAATGACATCCTCATGGTGATATTCTTCTTTACCGTAGGCCTGGAGATAAAGCGCGAGGTCGTCTGCGGAGAACTTTCCTCATTCAAAAAAGCCATAATGCCGGTAATAGCCGCATTCGGCGGAGTGGCGGTTCCGGCAATCATATTCACGGTCGTCAACCACGGCACCGCCGCCGCGAGCGGATGGGGAATTCCCACGGCCACTGACATAGCCTTTGCGGTCGGCATCCTGTCCATCCTCGGGGACAAGGTTCCCGTCTCGCTGAAAGTCTTCCTCACGGCGCTCGCCATAGCCGACGACCTCATAGCCATTCTCGTGGTGGCGTTCTTCTACGGCGGCGCCATCAACGGCTATCTGCTTCTGATCGCTCTGGTCATCATCGTAGCGGTATTCATAATGAAGAAGCTCGGCGAGAAAAGAATGTTCTTCTACATCCTGCCGCTAATAGCCATTTGGTTCCTGTTCTATTATGCGGGCATACACGCCACCATGTCCGGAGTGGTGATGGCTTTCCTCATCCCCATGGAGCCGAGGTACAACAAGGCCAAGTTCCACCGCCGCAGCCGAATACTTTATGAGGGCCTGCTCGAAAGCGAGGCGCTCGATGACGGATCCGAATTCCCCAACGGCCCCCAGAGACATTTTCTCCGCCGCCTGAGCGGACTGTCGAAGCGCTCCATAGGCCCGTCATACAGGCTCGAACACATGCTTTCGCCATGGGTAAACTTCCTCATAATGCCTATTTTCGCACTTGCCAACGCGGGAGTTGAAATCACCGACAGCTCTTATTTCAACGTCTTTCAGTACGACACAGCATTGGGCGGCGTAGGCCCCGGCATCTTCCTCGGTCTGCTGCTCGGCAAGCCTATCGGCATAACGCTCGCCAGCTTCATCGCCATCAAGCTCAAGGTAGGCGAAATGCCCGCCAAAGCCTCATGGAAAATGCTGTTTGCCGTAGCCTGCCTCGGCGGCATAGGGTTCACCATGTCGATTTTCGTGGATACCCTTTCATTCTCGTCGGCGGGCATTTCCGCGGACACCGTGCAGCAGATGCGCGACATGGGCAAAATCGCCGTCCTCATGGGCTCCTTATGCTCCGGGATCCTCGGCTGCCTGCTCATAAATATGGTTCACAAGATAGAAAACAAACATTAAAACCATATAACCCATGTTCGACAAAGACACATACTCCAGACGCAGACGGACACTGCTCACCTCAATGAGGGAGAGAGGCCAGAAGGGCATCGCCCTGTTCATCGGAAACGACGAAGCTCCCGCGCAATACAAGGACAACTGCTACAAGTTCCGTCAGGACAGTTCGTGGCTTTATTATTTCGGCCTCGACGAACCCGGCATGGCCGCCATAATCGACCTTGAAGACGGCACGGAGACCGTCTACGCCGATGACGTGGACATAGACGACATCATCTGGATGGGGCCTCAGCCTTCAGTGCAAAGCAAGGCGGAGAGCGCAGGCGTCATACGCTCCGCTCCGGCCGGCGACCTGGCCGCCGCGGTCGGCGCCGCCATGAACCTCGGACGCCCGGTGCATTTCCTGCCTCCCACGAGGCACGGCAACACGATAAAGCTCATGGAGCTTACGGGCCTTTCCAAAGCCCGGATAAACAAAGTGGCGCCCATGGACTGCGAAAAGGGAAGCCATGCCTCGCAGGAACTCGTGGATGCGGTCATAGCGATGAGGCTCGTCAAGGAAGAATGCGAAATAAAGGCCATAGACGAAGCCTGCGACCTCGGCTATGAAATGCATACTGCCGCCCGCAATGCCGTCAGGCCCGGCATCGTCGAACAGGAAATCGTGGGCATAATGGAAGGAATAACCCTCGGCAAGGGCTGGGGCGTTTCCTTCCCGACAATCCTGACACAGCACGGGGAAACGCTGCACAACCATCTGCACGACAAGATTATAGATCCCGGCAAGTTGCTCGTCATAGATGCCGGAGCGGAAAGCAACGTGCACTATGCGTCCGATTTCACGCGCACGCTGCCGACAGGGGGCCGTTTCACCCCCCGCCAGAGAGACATATACAGCATCGTCTGCGACTGCAACGAATTTGCTTTCTCCATTGCAAAGCCCGGCATCACCTACCGCGAAGTCCATATAGAGACCTCGCGCAAGATGCTTGAAGGCCTGAAAGACCTCGGCCTCGTACGGGGCTCCGTAGACGACATGGTGACGGAAGGCATCGCCGGACTGTTCATGCCGCACGGCCTCGGGCACAACATGGGACTCGACGTCCATGACATGGAGGATCTCGGAGAAGACCGCGTCGGATACGATCCGGACCAGAAACGGGCCTCGCAGCTCGGACTCGGCAGCCTCAGGATGGCCCGCAGGCTCGTTCCGGGGCATGTGGTCACCGACGAGCCCGGCATATATTTCATCCCTGCGCTAATGGCCAAGTGGAAGGCGGACGGGACCGGAAAAGACTTCGTCAATTTCGCCAAGGCGGAGACCTATTCCGACTTCGGAGGCATACGGCTCGAAGACGACCTGCTTGTCACCGAAAACGGTGTACGCAGGACGGGAACGAAACGTCTCCCCATTTTCCCCGACGACGTGGAAGAATCCATGAAACAGAAATAGGGGCGGCCCTATGCCTCCCGGCAAGCCTTGGCGTCCCCGCGGCGGACGATCTTGTATCCTATGGCGGCCACCGTTATGCTCACTATGGGCGAGCAAAGGTTGAATATGCAATAGGGGAAATATACAAGCGTCGGCACTCCGAGTATCGTGGCCTGTGTCATGCCGCAGCTGCTCCATGGATAGAGCGGCGAAGTGACCGTAGCCGAATCCTCCACAGAGCGGCTCAGAAGGCGGTTTTCATAGCCGTTGGATTCGAATATGTCCTTATAGATGTTGGAGGTCATGATGATGGCCAGGTACTGATCGGATATGACGCCGTTGAGGACGGTGCCAGTGCCTACCGTAGCCGCCACAAGTCCCGTGCGTGTCCGGGTAAGGGGCAGCAGGAGACGGGCTATGTTGTCAAGCATGCCGCTGGCCCTCATGCATCCTCCGAAGCACATGGCGCATATTACGAGATAAACGGTGTTGAGCATGCCGAGCATGCCGCGCGACGCCACGAGCTTGTTCACCTCCGGATTGCCTGTATCCAATGAGACGGAGTTGTAGACGGTCTCTATTATGCCGGTAAGCGAAAGCTGCCATTGCGGCATGACATGCGCCATTCCGTGCGCCTCCGCAGCGCCTCTGCCTATTTCAAGTATGACGTCCGGCTGGAAAATGACCGCGGCCACCGCGGCCAGCATCACGGATATGCCGAGCACTATCAGGGCCGGGGTCTTGCGGATTATCATGAATGCCGTCACAAGCGGCACCATCATAAGCCACAGGGATATGTTGTAGCGGGACGCCAGAGCCTCGGAATAGGCGGTTATGCGCACCGCGTCGCCATCGCCGTGTACGAGGCCGAGGACGGTGAACACGATAACCGTTATGACCATCGACGGCACCGTAGTGTAAAACATGTAACGTATATGTTCGAAAAGCGGAGTGCCGCTGATGGACGATGCCATCACCGTAGTGTCGGACAAAGGGGAGATCTTGTCCCCGAAATAGGCTCCGGAAATGATGGCTCCCGCTATCATGCCGTCGCTGAAGCCCTCCGCCCGGCCGATGCCGAGAAGCGCAACCCCGACCGTGGCTATGGTCGTCCATGAACTGCCTATCATGACCGACACCACGGCGCAGATGATGCAGGCCGTCAGCAGGAACACTTTCGGGGCAATGACGCGCACGCCGTAATACACAAGCGTAGGGATGATGCCGCTCATCACCCACGTCCCGGAAATGGCCCCTATGAAGAACAATATCACTATGGCGCCCGTTATGTCGCCCATGTTGCTGCGGAGCGCTTCTTCAAACGCTTTCCACGGCGTCCTGAAAAAACGCATGGCAAGCCAGATGCATATGCCCGACGCAAAGAGAAGCGCCACCTGGCTCGCGCCGAGTATGGCGTCGCTGCCGAATATATAGACATTGAATGCCAAAAGTATGACAAGCACCGCTATGGGGATGACGGATATGCCCGTCCTGAAAAATGCCGTCCTGTTCAATTCGTTTTATTTTTTTGCGGTTGCAAATATACTATTTATATCCGTTGCGGCGCACATCGGGCGCCCGCGATGAGCCGAAAAAATGCAAAAATTGCGCAACATCTTGTTACAGAAAAGATTATTTGCTATCTTGGCAACGTATGGAAAAAATCATTACAAAACGCCTTTCGGTCCCGTGCGGCAATCTGCTGCTCGGCTCCTTCGGGGACGGGCTGTGCCTCTGCCGCTGGGAGGACGGCAAACGCAGTGAACAGCAGGACAAAAGGATACAGGCGGAGCTGCAGGCAGAGTTCCGAAGAGGGACGTCTCCGGTGCTGAAGGCGGCGGCCGCACAGCTGAAAGAATATTTCGGCCGCAAGCGCACGGAGTTCGACATCCCGCTCATATATGCCGGCACCGGCTTCCAGAAAAAAGTGTGGGACCTCCTGCTCTCCATTCCATACGGCACCACCATCTCCTATCGCAGACTTGCCGAAAAGACCGGGGATCCCAAGGCAGTCAGGGCCGTCGCAGGAGCCGTCGCCAGGAATCCCCTGTCGATTTTCGTGCCCTGCCACCGCGTCATCGGCAGCGACCAGAAGCTCGTCGGCTACGGCGGAGGACTCGACGCCAAAAACGCATTGCTGGCCGTGGAAGGCGTCATACTGCCGTTCTGAGCATAAAAAACAGGCACATACCTTTTCCGTACGTGCCTGTCTCCTTTTGCGTGGTCCCAGTAGGGCATGATCCTACGACCCC